>CAZECB010000226.1:0-4313 GCA_964510745.1 uncultured Flavobacteriaceae bacterium
CAAAGAATCTAAAAAATTTAAAATCTTAAAAGTCCCTAATATAGAAGGTGAACATGTTGCTAAGCTTGTTTCTGAATTTAATTTTAATGAAAAGAGAGAAATGATTACATCAGCAGATATTAGCAATGACGGCAAAACCATAGTGTTATTAAATCATGATAAAGTATGGGTGTTAACTGATTTTAAAGATGATCATTTTTTCTCTGGAACTATTAAAAAATTACCTTTTGAACATATTTCTCAAAAAGAAGGTGTTGCTTTTAAAGATAATAACACGCTTTACATCACTGATGAAAGTGCTCGTGGTCAAGGAGGTAATTTATATGAGTTTTCTTTGAATTAATATTAGAATCCAAACCCTAAAGCAAATGCAATTCGCGCTTCATCATCACTATTAAAAAGAGATAAGTTAGCTGTAATTTTTTTAGCTGCAATTACAAATAATCCACCTCCAAAAGAGCTATTCAAGCTATTAGAATCGAATGAAGGATTTTGGTTTTCAACTAGTGCATTATCCACCCATACACGACCATAATCAAATCCTCCATAAATACCAATATTTAAAGGTAGTAACCCTGTTTTTACTTTTCGTAAGTTTAAACGCAAATCTGTACTTTGATAAAATGCACTTTTACCTGTAAAACGTTCGTTTCTATAACCTCGCAATCCATTATTTGCTCCTATTGATGCAGCTTGGTAAAATTCAAAATCATCACCAAAATTAATATGTCCTTTAATTTTAGATGCTAATACTAATCGTCCACTTGGGATTAATTTGTAATCAAAACTTAATGAAGGAATCAAGTATCCATAGCCATTAGACTCATCAATATTAGTTTTATAACCTGCTTCAATACTAAAGTGCATTCCTAAAGTAGGAAATGCTTGATTATCCTTATTTTCATAATTGTAAGCTGCATTTACACCCACAAAATCTTGTCCTTCAAAAATTCTTTGCGGTAAAAAGTTTGATACATTTACAAATCTACCTAGCGTATTTTCAACCTCTATAGACTCATAACTAGCACCAATTTTAAAACTAGCACCTAATGCACCTCTCCAAATCAATGAAGGGGACACATTTACAGTTCTTATTCTGACTCGATTAAAATCAAGATCAACAAAATCATCTGGCTCTAAATTAAGCGTGCTATTACCAAATCCAAAGAAATTAATGCTATAATTAGGACTAGTAAATTCAGCATCAATTCCTAAACTCCAATTTTTTATAATTCTTGTAAACTCACTATTAAATGAAAAATCAAAACCACTTGTTGCAAAGTAGTAAGCACCTCCAAATGTATATTTTACTTTAAATGGATTGTTTTCAAAATTATAATTAGCAACCGTATAGGTATTTAAAAACCCTATTTTAAGTCCATCATCTGGATTAGCACCAATAGTTGGGATAAACTGATTTGAACTCCCTGTAAACTTAGTATAATCATAAGTATTGATTTCGTAACTATCCGTTAGTTTTTTCTTCCCGTTGTTTGTTACAAATTCATTGTCCTTAGATTTATAATCGTAGAGTTTTACCTTTTTTCCATTTATAATATCATAGGTGTCTTTATTCTGACCACCAATTAATCGTAATGGTATAAGATTATCTCCTTCTCCTTTGACTTCAAAAACATCTTTATCATCTAAACCATAAATCCATATTTCTTTAGTAGTGTCTTTATTATAAATTCTTTCATGAAGTAAATCTCCTTTCTCTCCTTTTTTAATACGATATGCCGATATTTTTGTATCACCGTCAGGCATTCGTTCAACTTCAAACCGATCATCTTTATCTGTTCCTTTCACAATTGCATAGGTATTGATGTGTTTAAAATATGCATTTGATATATTTTGAAGATTTTCTCGACGGCCTTTTAATTTCTTTTTTATATCATTAATAGATTCTTTATTAATTCCTTCAGGAAGGTTGTTAAATGCAACGTCAATAACATCATCTGTTATATTGGTAGTAATTTGCTTTACTTGTGTATCCCACTTACTAATATCTGCTTCATTAATTAAAGCTAAATCTAACGGATAAGGTTCTACATTAAACCATTTTACACTTTTAATATCATCACTATAAGAGCGTAATAATCGTGATACTGGAATTAATGCCGTGGCTATAGATAGCATAGTACCATCTGCCATCTTTGAAAATGCTTGATCACGATCTCTTGGTACTGGTCTGTATATAATATCATCATTTTCTTTAAACTCAGCCCAGCGCCATTGATCCTGATGACGATCCCAATCACCTATCAGCATATCAAATAAGCGCGCTCGAATATAAGCGGCTTCATCTATTTTATATTTTTCATCTTTATCTAAATTAGTTAGCATATCTGAAGTGCTAATCAATTCATCAGAAAATCCAAAACTCTCTTTATCTCCATGTCCATCAGCTGCACGCTCTTCAATCATATAAAGTTCATCTCCAAACTCATTATTAAATGCTCCTAACGCACTTTGTTTTGGCACATAATATAATATTGGATTTGTATGATATACACCCGCAGCATCTGCTAAAGTCCCTATTGCAAAAGGCGCATAAGGATGAGCTCCTGTAAATAAATCTAGGAGTAGCCCTTCTGTATATGTATTATTAAATTGACCTTCAATATATTGTTCTTTAAAAGCCACTGCTTGTAAATATTGTAATGCACTTTTTTTAAGTGCTCGCATAACATATTCTCTACCTTCAGCATCTTCTAATCGTAATGATTTAGATTGATGTCCGCCTCCTTTTCGAACTGGAGTTAGTCCACCAAAAAGCGTATCTAGTAATACCGTAGGTGCATCGATATCTTGACCATAATCATCTCTATAGCGCTTACCCCATAAGTTTTCATAAAAATCACTTTTATTAATTGCTTCTTGAGTATAAATAGATGCACTTTTTGTTTTAGGGATATCTTTAGAATAATTTGAAATAATTTCTTTTTTATCTTCTGAAAGCACTTCAGTTTGGTAAATTATCTCATTATTTTCAGCCTCATAAAAACGTACATGCGACGATCCATCTTTAAACACATCTAACCGTGCATAACCTTCAGTACCATAAGAGAATTCTCCACCACCTTGATTACGTGTCGCTGTTGTTTTTGAGCCTGAACCACTTATAATTTGAGGCAAGTTATCTTGAATTATATATTGCAAACTATGCTCATGACCAGAGACAAAAATCACTTTATCATTTTCTTGAGACAGCGTAACAATACGCTGTCTGAAGGATTTATATGTTGCACTTTGAAGATCTTGTGGTGATAGACCTCCTGTTTTTCTAATCACACTTTTAAGGGTTCCTATTATTGGTACAGGCGTTAAATTTTTAGCAAATGAAAACTGTCCACCATGTGAACCATTTGAAAACATAGGATGATGTAATGCAATCAAAGTTGTTTTTCCTCTAGCCTTTTTTATTAAGCCTTCAAATTCAGCAAAAAACTTGCTTCGCGTTTTTATTTCACAGTCATCATTGATATTTGGGTGTTTATCCCAATTGGTTAAATACCATTGAGAATCAACAACAATCATAACAATATCATCACTAATGTTTACTTTTTTAATGGGGCACCCATTTTTAGGTAAAAATGTATTTTTACCCAACAGATCTTCTATATACTTTTCTTGACGCTCTAATCCTTTCATTCCGTCAGAATACCAGTCATGATTCCCTGGAATAAAAATAGTCCGTCCTTTAAAATTTTTGGTAATTTCTGTTTGTTCATTTAATTGATGTTCTGCAAATGCTCTATCTTCTGATTTTTTATCTGGTAATCCAGATGGATATATATTATCTCCCAAAAACAGAAGCGTACTGTTTTTATTAGCTTTACTTAACTCTGCTTTTAATTGCTTTAATGCATTTGCTTCTTGGCCTAATGGGGAGTTTCCTGCATCTCCAATTAAGTAAAATGAATGTTCAATTTGCTTTTCTTTAGGAAAGTTTTTATTGTAATTTTCGCCTTTATATTGAGGCTGGTATGTTGCACAAGCACTTAGAAAAGAAACTACAATAAGAGCAATAATATGCTGTTTGTATTTCATTTTAGATTAATTAACTATTTTCGTAAAAATAATTCTTTTAAATGAAAAATACACTTCAAGAAGTTGAAAAATATGTTACTTCTTTATTAAGGACTCAATTACCACATACATTTTATTATCACAATTTAAGTCACACACAACGTGTGGTAAAAAAAACAAAGCAATTAATTGAAGGTGAAAACCTTAAGGAAGAGGAGAATAGTAACTTAATTATTGCAGCTTGGTTTCATGATACAGGTTATATAAAAGGAGTAACCAAT
>CAZECB010000227.1:0-4303 GCA_964510745.1 uncultured Flavobacteriaceae bacterium
CTTATGGTTGCAAGAGGTCATACTGATAAAAGCATCCGTAGGTTAGAGAATTATAATACTCGTAATCTTCCTGAATATTTAGGTCTTGGAGCAGCGATAGAATTTCACAATAGTATCGGAAAAACAAAACTCTCCAATCGTTCCTATGAATTGAAACATTATTTTAGAGATCAAGTAAAAGGCAATCCGAAATTTAAATTAAAATCTCCAGCTCCTGATGATTTATCTTGTGCTATACAAACTATAGAGGTTGTTGGTAAAGATGTTTCAGGTGTTAAAAAACAATTGTTTAATAATTATGGTATTGACACACGTCCTATGTCTAACTTTGGGTTAAATGGTGTTAGGATTTCATTCGGGGTTTACATCACAAAAAAAGACATTGACTATTTAGTGAGTGCCTTAGAGGCTATTTCTGGATAATCATATTTATCGTCTACTATAATTAGGTGCTTCTTTAGTAATCGTCACATCATGTGGATGGCTTTCATGAATTCCTGAAGCGGTAATTTTTATAAATTTTGCATTTTCTTTAAGTGCATTAATATCTCCTGCACCACAATAACCCATTCCTGCTCGCAGTCCTCCAACAAACTGATGAATACTTTCATACAATTCGCCTTTATAATTTACACGTCCTACAATGCCTTCTGGAACTAACTTTTTAATATCGTCTTCAACATCTTGAAAATAACGATCTTTACTTCCTTCTTTCATAGCTTCTACAGATCCCATACCTCGATATGATTTAAACTTACGTCCTTCATAAATAATTGTTTCTCCTGGAGACTCTTTTGTTCCTGCTAATAAAGACCCTAACATAACGCAATCTGCTCCTGCTGCAATAGCCTTAGGAATATCTCCTGTATAACGAATACCACCATCTGCTATAACTGGTACACCACTTCCTTTAATAGCTTCAGCTACCTCCAACACAGCAGAAAATTGAGGAAACCCCACACCTGCCACTACTCGAGTTGTACAAATAGAACCGGGTCCAATACCAACTTTAACAGCATCTGCTCCTGCTTCTACTAAATATTTTGCAGCCTCAGCGGTTGCAATGTTTCCAACCACTATATCTAAATTAGGAAAACTTGCTTTTACTTTTTTAAGTATATCAACCACCCCTTTTGTGTGCCCATGCGCTGTATCAATAATTATAGCATCTACACCTACGTCAACTAAAGCTGAAGCTCGTTCAACTGCATCACTAGTAACACCAATTGCAGCTGCTACACGTAAACGTCCAAATTTATCTTTATTAGCAATAGGTTTTTGAGTTAGCTTTGTAATATCTCTAAAAGTGATTAACCCTATTAATTTATTTTCATCATTTACAACAGGAAGTTTTTCAATTTTATTTTTCTGTAAAATCCCTTCTGCATCTTGTAATGAAGTCCCTTCTGCTGCTGTTACTAAGTTTTCAGTAGTCATTACTTCTGTAATCAAACGCTCATTATTTTTTTCAAAACGTAAATCACGATTAGTTACAATGCCCTTTAAAAAACCAGCATCATCAACAATAGGTATTCCTCCAATACTATGTTCCTTCATGTTTTGTTTTGCATCTGCTACTTTAGCTGTAAGTGGTAAGGTTACTGGGTCAATAATCATACCGCTCTCCGCACGTTTTACCTTACGTATTTGAACAGCTTGTTGGGCAATAGTCATATTTTTATGTAAGACACCAATACCACCTTCTCGAGCAATTGCAATAGCCATATCACTTTCTGTAACCGTATCCATAGCTGCAGATATGATAGGAACATTAATAGTAATATTACGTGTAAATTTTGTTTGAATGTTAACTTCTCTTGGAAGTACTTGAGAGTAAGCTGGTACTAAAAGAACATCGTCATAAGTAAGACCTTCTCCTAAAATTTTATTTTGATGTGCGATCATTGCAATTACATTATAATTGCGTGCAAATTTACGTAATTTATTTCACTTTAGACTCCATAAATATAGAATGAAATTTAAAAATTACTATACATCCTATAAAACAAAAAATCATTCTACTGATTCGTCTTGAGGAATCATTGTATTGATGTCTTTATCAAACAAATAATGACCAGATCTATCATCTCCAATAATATTTAATTTATCTAATAAAGTTCTTGCCACAGATTCTTCCTCTAACTGTTCGGTAACATACCACTGCATAAAGTTATGTACATTGTATTCTTTATGTTGAAGGCACTCATGTATAATTCGGTTGATCTGTTCTGTTACAAACATTTCACTCTTTAAAAAGACTTCAAACAATTCATTTAAAGATGAATATCCCCCATTAGGTTGATCAATTTGAGGTATGATTGCTTTAACACCTCGTTCATTTACAAATTTAACGAGCTTGGTCATATGAAGGCGCTCTTCTTCAGATTGAAGATAAAAGAATTCAGCAACACCATTGTACCCATTACAGTCTGCCCAAGATGCCATTGCTAGGTAATGAATAGACGCATTAGCTTCGTATTTTATTTGATCATTTAGTAGTTTTTCAATGTCTTGATGCATATTCTGGTTTTAACACGAAGATACTTAAAAGTTTATTTTTAAGTCGTCTTATTTAGATTTCTTTAATAATTGAAATAAAATAATTAGCGTTGAAATTGTAAATGTTAACGTCATTAAAGTTCCCGAAATCATAACAATGTATTTGGTCCAAATAAAACCTTTCCAAAGTAAATAAATTCCTCCGAAGGTTAATATTACTGAAATAAAAGGTTCTACTATTAAAGCTATTTTCAGTTTCTTATTCAGTTTGGTTATACTTAATAAACCACCTACTAAAAAGAAAATCATAGACATTGATAATATGTGTGTATGCACTAAAGTGAGCATTTCTTTTTTACCTTTTTTAAACTTCATCACTTCAGCATTTTCATCAGATTCATTGCCTAAATATTGTTCTTCAATACCATT
Source organism: uncultured Flavobacteriaceae bacterium (assembly GCA_964510745.1). Classification (GTDB taxonomy): domain Bacteria; phylum Bacteroidota; class Bacteroidia; order Flavobacteriales; family Flavobacteriaceae; genus AU392. Next base: position 2,929 of record CAZECB010000227.1, read on the forward strand.
TGGATTAGCAGAAGACGTTTCAGACACAAATGACAATCCTGTATAAAAACCAATACTCAGTATTACTATAAAAGCAACTACTAGTAACTTAAGTTCTTTAGGGAGTGTGTAAATGAATCCGTTTAAATTCATGTTAAATAATATTTTCTGATTGAAGCACTTTAATTGTTTTTAAAAAGTTATTCATAGCGTTAGTCATTGAACGTACAGAAATAGTAGCTCCAGAAATAGCTACAATATTATCTCCATGAGCTAGTTCATCATCTTGAGTTTTTCCAATAAATTGTTTTAACCAACGTGTGCTTCCTATTTCGCCGCCATATTCTTCTCTATAAATCAAAACTTTTGTTTTGATGACAATTAAATCTTTATCTAAAATTACTAAGTAATCAAACTGTGCTGTTTTACTTGGTGCTTTATCAATAAATGCATAACCTAAAACGATATCTTCATTTATTATTTTGAATAAGTTATCCGCTTCAATTTTTGTTGGTAAATTTTCGTTTAAAGCATCAGTTATACTAATATTTTCAAGTGAATAGCTTTCAATTTTAAACGTTTTTTTCAATTCTTTATCCAATCGCTTTTGAATGTTTTTAGGCAACCCAAAAGCATTTAATAAAATCATTAAACCTATTAAAAGAAAATATCTATTTTTCATCTTACAAAAGTATTATTCTTAATTTATTAATCACTATAGCCAAGTTAAAATTAATTTAACTTGGCTATAAATTAGAGTTTTTACTAATTCAATATATGTGCAGATTAGAACCAAACTCCTAGTCCAAAATTAAGTCTGTTATTTACAGAATCACCTGCACTATCTCTAAATTGATAATCTCCTTTTATAACTACACCTGGAGCTATATGATAACTCAATCCTGTAGTTACATCTCTTCTATCAAAATTATCATTTTGGACTAAAGAACCAGCTGTTCCTAAATGTGTATCAAACTCTTCATAACGTACAAAAGCAAATAAACGTTGTGAGTTAGTTTGTGGCAACAAATTATATGCCCCTTCTAAATACCAACCTTGTACTTCACTTCCTAAATCACGCCCTGTCAAATTATTAAACGCTTCAGTCCCAGAAAATGACCCATAGGTATATTGACCTCTAGCTGTAAAACGTTGGTAAGCATAACGTGCATCTAAGCCTACTAATGATATCCCTATGTTTGCACCGTCTAACTCTTCAACATCATCCTCTGCTTGTGTATCTCCAAAGTAACCAGATAAGCCTAAACGTAATCCTGGAATACCGTAATAATCAAATTTCACTGATAAGGTTGGACTATCTACTGTAGATTGAATAGCACGCTGTCTTCCACCTCGAAGTGCACACGCACAACATACGTCGCTGCAAGGAACGCCG
>CAZECB010000228.1:0-4290 GCA_964510745.1 uncultured Flavobacteriaceae bacterium
TATTTTGCACCAGCAATAAGAGCTCCCATGTCTAAAGCAAAAATTTGTTTTCCTTTTAGGTTTTCAGGAATGTCACCGTCAACAATACGATGTGCCAACCCTTCAGCAATTGCTGTTTTTCCTGTACCTGGCTCACCTACTAATATAGGATTGTTTTTAGTACGTCTCGATAAAATTTGTAGAATACGACGTATTTCTTCATCTCGGCCTATAACAGGATCTAATTTCCCGTCTTTTGCCAGTTTATTTAAATTTTTTGCATATTTACTTAATGCATTATAGTTGTCCTCTTGACTTTGTGAAGTCACTCGATTTCCTTTTCTTAATTCTTCAATAGCAAGAGTTAATGTTTTTTCTGTAACACCTTGGTCTTTTAATAATTGTGAAATTTTACTTTTAGATTTGAATATCGCAAGTATGAGATGCTCGATAGATATGTATTCATCATTCATTTTTTTTGCAATAATTGATGCTTCATTTATTGTTTTTCCAGCTTCTCTAGATAGCATAATGTCTCCTCCAGATACTTTAGGAAAACTTTCAATGTCTTTATCTAGTATTTGAAATAATAGGTTACTATTTATATTTAATTTTTTTAAAATGAATGGAATTACATTTTCATCTACTTTAATTATAGATTTAAATAAATGCTCATTTTCTATATGTTGATGCTCTAAACTTTGCGTTAATTGTTGTGCGTATTGAATTGCTTCTTGCGATTTTATAGTATAATTGTTAAAGTTCATGACTTTTATATGTTTATATTTACATTAGCTAGAAATCAATTACCTTACCATTGCAATTACAAAGACAAAATGACGGTTAATGTATTGATTTTAATGACTTTTTGTCAAGTGTAAGGTTTCATATTCAATACGACTCACTTAGTAACTAACACGCATCAGATACATGGGATTATTTAATAAAATGTTTAAAGGCTCTGAGCCTAAAGAAGAGAAAACTTTACCTTGGTTACCTTTAAATACGGTAGCTCAGTTAAATCATATAGAAAAGAAATCTAAAACTAAAACTCAAGTGATTTTTAAGCATTCTACCCGATGTGGAATTAGTAGAATGGTTATTAAGCAGTTTGTAGATGGGTTTAATGTTACAGAAGATGATTTAGATTTATATTATTTAGATTTGTTAGCATATAGAGACGTGTCTAATGAGGTAGGTTATAAATTTCAAGTGATGCATCAATCGCCGCAAATGTTAGTTATAAAAAATGGAGTAACAGTTGCTAATGCATCACATGGTGCTATAAATCAGATCGATTTAAATCAATTTATTTAAAAGTAAATTTAGAAATAATAAAAAAAGCTCTCGATATTTTCGAGAGCTTTTTGTTTCAATTAAAGTTGTATGATTTAATGATGTTTTTGAGTTTCAGTTTTAAATCTTCACCAGTATCATAAATCATTTGTTCATTAGACGGAAAGTCTAAAATCTTATTGTTAGAATAAATATAGGCATAGTCATCACTTAAAGCTCTTTTGTCACCATCAATTTCTGCATAAATATTTTCAAAAATAAATTCGCTATTAATATTAAATTGATCTAATATTTGATTTCTTTCTTTGTCTTTATAAACGACTTGAGCTACTACTTGTGTGGCTTTAGATTGTCTAAATTCATAATAAGTACAAACTACCTTTACAAGTTTATCTATTTTAATATCATTACCAAGGCTATCTTTTTTTACGTTTCCGTTTCTATCTAAAAGATATTTCCAGCCATCAACAATTTCTTTTTCTTGACTATACTCCTTTTCATAGATCTGTTCTGGAGAAATATTAATACGTTTTAACTGTAACTCCATATCATAATTATAATTTGTTTCTTTAGCTTTTGCAGCATGGTAAACAGTCCAGAAATCATTTAATCCATAGGTGTCAAAATCTAACAATTCCTCTTCTAATCGTCTAGGAATAATTTGATCGGTTTGATTTTCAATAGAAACAAATACATAATCTGTTCCTTTAACGTGAGCTTCTTCTAAAAGTTCTCTTACATCTTCAAAATTTGGATTGATACGGTCTATATAACTTAAGATACTATGAGCTTCCTTAGCTTTACGTTTGTCTTCTGTATCTAATAAATCTAAACTTTTATTTGCAAGAAAGTCAGACACTTTATAACGATAATCTATGATGTCTTTAGAGTAGTCATTAAGCTGTAAGTTTACTGTTTTGCCTTCAACCTGTAATGGTAGTACTGGTTTTATAGCTTCTTGTCTAGCATTTAAATCTATATAAGTTTCATAAATAGATTTATAAAATTCTGGATTGCCATCTTTTTTTAAACCATTAATATTTTGTAAATCACGTGCAACCACTTTTTGATAGGCTTCTTTTAACAAGATAATATATTCTTGTTTTCTTTTTTTACCTTTATTGGTTTCTAATCGTTTTAAAGCTCTAGAAATAGCCTCATCATAATTACCAGATGTTAAAGCTTTTTCGGTTTGTTTTCTTCCACCACATGCTACTAATACTGAAAGAAATACTGTTAAGAGTAGTAATTTTTTCATAAGTTCAAATTTTAAGTTACTAGTTATATATTCAATAGTGATGCCAAAAATAGAACTCACTTTTAATAGAATTATAAAGAATACTTATAAGTTGTTGGTTTATATGAGTTTTAAGGTTGTTGAAATTATTTCTTTTTATTAGGCTGAAAAACAGGTAATAATTGAGACTCTACTTCTCCAAACCCGATACGAGTGCCGTCTTTTTCACAGAACCCTCTCATAATTACAGTGTCATAATCGTTAATAAATTTTCGCTCAGTACCATCAGACATGGTAATTGGTTTTTCACCTCTCCAAGTTAATTCTAGCATTGAACCGTATGAATCTTCAGTAGCTCCAGAAATCGTACCACTACCCATCATATCTCCAGAGTTAATAGGGCATCCATTTACAGTATGATGTGTTAATTGTTGTGACATACTCCAATACATATATTTAAAATTAGAACGACTCACAATGGTTTCTTTGGCTTTCTTTGGCTGAATGGCCACTTCTAAATTAATATCAAAACTCTTTTTGCCTTTCTGTTTTAAATAATTTAGCTGTTTTTTTAATGGTTTAGGGCTTTCTACACGATAAGGTTCTAAAGCATCTAAAGTAACTATCCAAGGAGATATTGATGACGCAAAGCTTTTAGCTAAAAAAGGCCCTAAAGGGACATATTCCCATTTTTGAATATCTCGAGCACTCCAGTCATTAAAAAGTACTAATCCAAAAATATATTCTTCTGCTTCTTCAATGGGAATTGGTTCCCCTAAATCATTAGCATCAGTAGTAATGAATGCCATTTCTAACTCAAAATCAACTAATTTTGAAGGTCCAAAAACAGGCTCTGTAACCCCCCCAGCAGGTAATGTTTGACCTTGAGGTCTGTGTACTGGAATTCCAGAAGGTATAATGGATGAACTTCTACCGTGATATCCAACAGGGATATGTAACCAATTTGGTAACAAGGCATTATCAGGGTCTCTAAACATAGTTCCTACATTAGTAGCATGTTCTATGCTGGAGTAAAAATCAGTGTAATCTCCAATTTGTACAGGTAATTGCATTTCAATTTCATCTAATCGAAATAAAACCGTTTCCTTATTCTTTTTATTATTTTTTAAAGAGTCGTTTTCTGCATCAAAAATTTCAGCAATCCTATCTCTAACTAAACGCCATGTTTTTCTACCATCAGCAATAAAATCGTTTAAAGTATCTTGTAAAAAAATATCATCTGTAAGTGGAATTCCTTCAAAATAACCTAATTGATGTAATGCTCCTAAGTCAATAGCAGTATCACCAATTCGAGTGCCAATAGTAATGATATCATCTCGTGTTAGAAAAACACCAAAAGGAATGTTTTGAATTGGAAAATCTGAATATTTATCAACGTGTAGCCATGATATTCTATCGGGGTTGTTAGCAGATAAAGGCATGTTTTGTTTTTTTGAATGGTTTACACTATCAAATATATGTTTTTTAGAGCATTAAATTAATTCAATTCATTATTTTTGGACAAAACTTAATTTTATTTAATATAGTTTATGAAGAGAGATGGACAAATTTTCGAATTGATTGAAGCAGAACACGATCGTCAATTACATGGTATTGAATTAATTGCTTCAGAAAATTTTGTTAGTGAACAAGTCATGGAAGCAGCAGGTTCTGTTTTGACAAATAAATATGCCGAAGGATATCCTGGAAAGCGTTATTATGGTGGCTGTCACTATGTTGACATTGCCGAGCAGCTCGCAATTGACCGAGCTTGTGAG
>CAZECB010000229.1:0-4240 GCA_964510745.1 uncultured Flavobacteriaceae bacterium
GCACAATATCATTATGGCTGGGATTGGGGGCCGCGACTCACAACAAGTGGTATTTGGCGTCCGTTTCACTTTAAAGGATGGGATACCGATAAAATTGAAAATGTAAAAATAGAAACACAATCTATTATTGGTGATACTGCTATTGCTCAAATTTCCATCGAAACTAAAGCAGTGCATAATAATTCAAAAGAAGCGGTTATTCATTTTAATAATGTAGAAGTTATTTCAGAACAAATAAAAAACACTGAAAACCAGTTAATCTATCAAGTAAAAATTCCGAACCCTAAATTATGGTGGCCTAACGGAATGGGGGCTCAATACTTATATAATGTTTCTATTGACTTAAAAGTTAATAGAAAAACTGAAGATACTTATAAGCAGAAAATAGGATTACGAAAAATTGAACTCGTAAATACAGTAGATTCAGATTCATTAGGCACTTCTTTTTATTTAAGCGTGAATGACAAGCCTGTGTTTATGAAGGGAGCTAATTACATACCATCAGATTTTTTTAATCCTCGAGCTTCAAAAAATTACGAACGTGTTGTGCAAGATGCTATAGACGCCAATATGAATATACTTCGTGTTTGGGGTGGCGCTATATATGAAAATGATGCCTTTTATAGTTTGTGTGATGAAAAAGGAATTTTAATTTGGCAAGATTTCATGTTTGCTTGTGCTATGGTGCCTACTCAAGATGCACATATTAAATCTATAAAAAGAGAAGCTAAAGCAGCTATTCAACGTTTAAATAATCATCCAAGTATTGCTTTATGGGTTGGTAATAATGAAAACTTAACTGGTTGGAAGCAATGGGGTTGGCAAGAAAACTATAATCTATCTAAACCTGATTCTTTAGCCATTTGGAATACGTACGATACATTATTTAACCATACACTCAAAGTGTATGTCTCAAAATATGGAAATGACAATTATTGGGCGTCTTCCCCATCATCAGGTACTAATGAGCTTCAAAATAAATTTTCAGGCGATCAACACGAATGGGGCGTTTGGTTTAATCAATTGCCTTTTGACGAATATGATACTAATGCAGGGCGCTTTATTAGTGAATATGGTGTACAGTCACTTCCTGAGTTAAATACCATTAAAAAGTTTGATCCGTTTGTCACTAACTGGACGATTAATACTGAAGCTTTAAATTTTAGGCAACGTTCAAAAATGCCTTGGATTTCTGAAGAGTTTGACGGATTTGATATGATGAATTATTATATCGATTTATATTACCCTAAACCAAATAATTTAGAAGAACTCATTTACTTAAGTCAATCTACACAAGCATTATGCTTACAAACGGCTACCGAGGTACATCGTAAAAATAAACCTTATACTATGGGTTCTTTATATTGGCAAATTGATGATGTTTGGCCTACTGTTTCATGGTCTACAGTAGATTATTTCGGAAATTGGAAAGCAGCACATTATGCAGTTCGTGAGGTCAATAAATCGATTATCACTTCAGCAGAAACAAAAGATAATCAACTAAATGTATACCTTATTTCTGATAAAACTGAAGCTATTGGAGGTCTTTTTAAAATTATACTTAAAACATTATCAGGAACAGCAATAAAATCATGGGAGTTTGATGCATATGCCACAACTCAAGAGAGCAAAATGGTATATTCTGAGAATATAGAGGAATTTCTTGGAGATTATCAACCTGAAAATGTATTTTTAGAAATGACATTTACGCAGGATGGCACTTTAGTAGATGAAGGTGTTTTCTATTTTGTTAAACCAAAACATCTTAATTTAATTCCTTCAGATATTAAAATTGATATTAATGACATGCAGATTACCTTAACCGCTTCTACGTTAGCTAAAAATGTATATCTATCAACTGGTGATATTCAAGGGCATTTTTCTGATAATTATTTTGATTTAATTCCAGGTAAGTCAAAAACTATTATATTCTCTAGCAATTCAGAAATTAGTAATTTAAAATCTATTTTAAGTATTATGTCATTAATAGATGTCAATTCTATAATTCCACCCAATAAATAAATACTGTATCAATTACAGAATAACAAAGGTTACCTAAATTGTAATTGCTTTACTTGAAAACAGCCATTTAACCTGTAATTTATCTTCAGATTGCATTCTAACTCTAGTAATACGTGGTGAAATAATAAATGTGAGTATTGCAGAAATTCCTCCTCTAAAAGGCATACTATGGTTTTCAAAAAAATAAGGCAGTACAAACCAAAATATTAAAAATACAGCAATATAAATTGCATTTCCTATAATTACGGCTTTAGCTTGTTTAGAGAGTTTCATTTATCAAGTTTTGAATTGTAGTTTTAAATTCATTCTGGTTATCTACATAAAACGCTAGAGTTTTAAAGGTTTTTTTCATTCCATAAAACCCTGACATTTCCTGAGGTTCTTTTAAAGTAATTAATACATTATGGCTTTCCATTTCACCAAGAGGAGATAGTTTTTTCACATCTCCTTTATACTCTATTTCTTTAGTAGATAGTTCAATTTCATCAATAGCATTTATATTAATTACCGCACTACTCATAATGCCATAACGTAAGTATACTTTATTATCTTCAATACTATATGGGCGTTTCATTAAGGATTTTGCAAACCCGAAAATCTGAATTCCAGAATATATGCTTAATCCAGTGAATATCCATGCAATAGTTTCATTCCATCTTGTTAATAAAACATGTAATACAAATGTTTCTATCACAATCACAAAAATTAATGCGATTAATAAGGTGACTGTTCCTGAATTTTTATGATAACTAAATTGATTTTCTTTTAGTTTTATCTTTCGCCAGTGATAAAACGCATAATAAAACGTAGCAATTTCGCTTGCAAAAAAATGTGCTGCACGTTTAGGCATAATCTCTAAAGCAGATGACTTTAATGTTGTAAAAAAATCAAAAGAACTTGTTTTATTATTTCTATATATTTTAACTGCTTTTCGTATACTTATAATTATATAAGTTAAAACAGAAACTTCAACTACAGGAATAATCCATGTTTTAACAGCTTGCAATAAGGATTGATAATCTTCAGGGATAGTATAAGATGCAATAACAACTCCAATAATAAAAAATGGTACGATTGTAGTTTTTGGAATATTAATCTTTCGAATCAATAAGAAATAAACTAACGGAATCGTTAATACCAAATCTAAAACAATGACATTGTAAAATGTATTTTTATGAGCTAAAGGTTTCACAAATTGCGTTAGGGTAAACACAATTGTGAGTAATAGTATTGGAATAAAAAAAACTAGTATATTTCTTTGTTTTGATTGTAGAGCCATTACCAATAATTTCAGTTTCACGATATAGGTCTACTCATGTTTATTTTTGTTACACAAAAATCACATTAAGTTTTATCTTTGCCGTAATGAAACATGAACAGCAAATAGAGTTAGTTTTCGCAACTAATAATCTAAATAAAATTAAAGAAGTTCAGGCGTTAATGCCTAAACATATTACTATAGTAAGTTTAAAAGATATTGGTTGTTTTGAAGAATTACCAGAAACACAACCTACTATTGAAGGCAATGCTATTGAAAAAGTAAATTATGTGATTGATAATTATGGTTATAATTGTTTTGCAGATGATTCAGGACTAGAAATTCATGCTTTAAATGGTGAGCCAGGGGTTTATTCTGCTCGGTATGCTGGAGAAAAACGTAATGCTAGTGATAATATGAATAAGGTATTACAAAACTTAAACGCAAAACAAGATAGAAGTGCGCAGTTTAAAACAGTAATTGCTTTATCTATAGATAACGAAGGACATTTATTTACTGGTATTTGTGAAGGGGAAATTACTAAAATGAAATCTGGTAAAAAAGGATTTGGTTACGATCCGATTTTTAAACCTAAAGATTATGAATTGACTTTTGCTGAAATGAGCTTAGAAGAAAAAAATAAAATAGGGCATCGTGGTAAAGCAGTAAAGGAATTGGTTAAATTTTTGCAAAAGCAGAAACCTGTTTAGTACAACGTCATAGTGAGCTTAGCGAAGTAATTTGTTAAATAAAATGTCATTGTGAATAATAATAATAATAATAATAAAACAACCTGTTCATCTATAACTTCTTTTCAAAAGATTTTTTCGTCATTCTTCTTCGTAATGATGGTAATTATTTTAAATTTAATAATTGAAAACGTCATCGAAAATAAAGCAATTTAAAACCTGAGTTCGATTAATAAAAAGCGAGTTGGTTAGTTTTAATGGTTTGATATTT
>CAZECB010000230.1:0-4228 GCA_964510745.1 uncultured Flavobacteriaceae bacterium
TTTAGCCACAAGCCAAATCTTTTTATTTTGTTTTAAAGCCAAATCAAAAGATTTGGCGGACTCTAAAAAATACGCTAAACTTTGGATTAAACACCAAAACTCGTATTAATTATAGTCATTGTTACCCAGCGTTTTTCATTTAAATATTATTTCCTAAGAAACTTGATTCCATATTATAATCAACAAAGGGAATAACAACTCATATAATTTTGAAAATCAAAAATGGACTTTTTAATATGTTTTTTGAACTATTCAAGATACCTAATAGCTTCTCTATCCAAGTAATTTTGTGATATAATTTAAAAATATATTTAAATGAATTATTTTAAGAAGTCACAAAAAAACATACTACATTTTATAATTATATGTAGTTTATTGTCAACAAAATTATTTGCTCAATCACCTGACCAAATAATAATTAAAGAACCAGGTTTATATCCAGAAGGTTTAGTGTATCACAAAGGAACAGAAGCTTTTTATACTACTTCTATTGCTCAAGGTAAAATAGTTAAAGTAACAAAAGATGGAAATGTAACTGTTTTTGCAGATGATAAAGATTTGGTTTCAACGGTAGGGCTTGAAATTGATGCTAAAAGAAATAGGTTAATTGTCTGTAATGCAGATCTAGGTGCAAGTATTAAGAGTAGCGCTACTACAAAAAGGGCATTAGCATCTGTTGTATTTTATAATCTTAAAACAGGAGAAAGAGAACGATATATTGATTTAGCGACTTTAGCTCCAAAAGGAGGCGAACATATGGCAAATGATGTTGTAGTAGATAAAAAAGGGAATTTATATATAACCGATAGTCTTTCTCCTATAATTTATAAAGTAACTAACAAAGGAGAGGCATCTGTATTTATTAATGATGAAAGATTAAGAACTCCCGCAGGTACTTTTGGACTTAATGGTTTAACCTATCATCAAGATGGTTTCTTAATTGCAGCGGTATATAATGGAGGGAAATTATTTAAAATCCCTGTTAAAAACCCATCTGAATTTGTTGAGATTGAATTAGGAAATAAAGCCTACCCAACTATTGATGGAGTACTACTTTTAAACGATAATACAATCGCATTGGCATGTAATAACGTGGCTGGTGCAGATTTTACTAGTGGAGTTTATAAAGTGACTACAAATGATAATTGGAAGTCTGCAACAACAATTTCTGTTTTTGAAACTGGAAAAACATTTCCTACAACCTTAACAACAATAGGAGACGATGTGTTTGTTATATATGCGAAGCTACCTATGCTTTTTGGAGGAAATAATCCTATGGCTCAAGAGTTTGAAATAACCAAAGTTAAATTTTAAATAATTTAAAATTATGTCAGAAAAATCATTAATGATTGTAAATGCGGTTTTAAATCCAGATGAAAAAGTAGCTTTTGCATACTATGCAAAGTATTCTGCTCCATTATTTCAAGAAGCAGGGGCTAATTCTTATAGGAAAACACAAAATATCTGAAAATATAGTTGGAGATAAAAAACTACATGTGGTTGTTGTTATGGAGTTTCCAAGTAGTCAAGCTATTAAAAAAGTATTTGAATCAGAAGCCTATAAAGCATTACTACCCTATAGGGATAAAGCTTTTACAGATTTAGAGATGTTTTTATAGGAGACTAATAAATAGAAAGGAATTAAATATGTAGTAGTAGAACTAATTTTACTGCTACATATTTTTATAAGAAAACAGCATGAAATTACTAGAAGAAAAAAAGCTGTAATAACAGGAGGTAGTGAAGGAATTGGTTACGCCATCGCAGAAGCGTTTGTTAAAAACGGAGCAGAAGTGCTTATTATTTCTCGCAATAATGAGAAGTTAAATGTTGCAAGAAAGAAGTTATCTGTTTACACTAACAAAGTGCAGGCACTTGCTTTTGATTTATCAGACCTATCAAAAACATCAAATTTAATAAAAGAAATCAATCTGGTTTTTGATGGTATAGATGTATTGGTGAACAACGCAGCAATGGGGTTATTTAAAAGGATTGAAGACATAAAACCATCAGAATTAGATCAAATTATAAAACTGAACGTTCAATCTCCTTATATTTTAACCCAACAATTACTTCTATTATTACAAAAATCTAAAGGGAATATTATTAATATGTCGTCTTATTTTTCTCATAAAATGATTTCTGGTAGAAATAGTAATGCTTATTCTATAATCAAAGGAGCAATGGATTCTTTTACTAAATCATTAGCTTCGGAGTTAGGTTTAAAAGATATTCGAGTAAATGCGATAGCCCCTGGAAGTGTAAAAACACCTCTTTTTAATACAGCAATAAATAAAATGAATTCAGAAGAGAGAGAAGCATTTATGAGTAGAATAAAAGTATTGTACCCTTTAGAAAGAATAGGTGAACCAGATGATTTAGGAGGTATTGCTGATTTTTTAGCGTCAGAACAGGCAAAATGGATTACTGGTGCTATAATGAACGTAGATGGAGGACTCACCATAAACTAATAAGTGAACTATATAGAATGCTTTTTGACCCAATATTAATATTGTAAAATGAGTTTTTTTATAGCTTCGTATCTAAATTTTATACTATGACATTAAATATTCCAAACGATTTTCATAAATCTTCTTTAGATAATGATGTTGTTCATAGATTAAATGATAATACTGTTGTTTTATTAAATAGGAAAAACGAAACAAGTAGGTATAAAATAAACTTGACTCAACATTTAATCGCTTTCGGAATTGAAGGAGAGAAGTATTTTCATTCTCTTGATGATGATACCATTTTATTTAAAAATGAAGCCATTTTTCTTAAAAAAGGCTTGTTTTTAACGACGGAAAAAATAATGAAGAACAATAATTATATAAGTATATTATTTTTTGTTGATGATAGTTTTTTATTAGATTTTTTCAAAAGAAACAGTAAATACTTTTCTTTCATAGATAGTTCTAAAGAAGAACCTAAAACGTATTTTAAGTTTGATAAGAGTCCTAATTTAGAAGCTTATATAAAATCACTTCTTCCTTATTTTGAAAATGAAAATTCATTAACTGAACCTTTATTTAAAGTAAAATTAGAAGAGCTTTTATTAAACCTAGTCTTAAATGATAAGCAACATATTTTTAAAGATTTTTTAACCAATTTAAATAAAAGAAACACACATAGTTTAACGGAATTTATGAAAAGTAATTTTACCCGAAATTTAAGAGTAGAGGATTTTGCTTACTTAAATGGGATGAGTCTTTCTTCTTTTAAGCGAAATTTTGAAAAAGTATTTTATTCACCTCCAGCAAAGTGGTTAAAAGAAAGACGCATAGAAAAAGCGGAGTTTTTGCTTCAGGCTTCCGATAAAAATGTTAGTGAAGTAGCTATGGAAGTAGGTTTTGAAAGTCCATCTCATTTTATTCAAGTTTTTAAGTCTTATTATGGTATTACACCAAAAAAATTTCAAGAAAAATTGAATTAATCTTAAGGTTTTAATGCTGGGTAACGGTTCAGTATATGAAAAGTAGGGCAGTAGAAAAGCGATTTCTATTCGGTTTAGCCACGAGCCATTTTTTTTATTTTAACTTTTCAATTCTAAAAATACTAAAATTAAAAATATGGTGGACTGGTAGACACAAAATTGTCTTTTGATTAAGCCAAAATCGTCCTATTTTTTATATACATTGTTGCCATTAGTTTTTTCTACATCTATTATTTTATCGATGAATTTATTAACATTCAGTTCTTTTAATTCAGCATATTTTTTTTTGTCCTGATTAGCCTTTTCCGCTAATTCGTATTTCATAGTTTGATATTCTAATCGCTCCAATTCGTTTTCTCTTAAAAAGTCACGAGACAAAATATGCCTTTCTAAAGCCTTACTATTTATAGGGCAGACGTAGAGATGGTGTTTTATCGTGTCTAAAATTTCATTCGTTTGTTGTCCATTCCGTTTGAAAACTTCACGTTCCACAATTCCTTGATTTCCGTTATGATAATATCCGATTTTTATTAGTCCAGATTTTATCTGCTCAAATTCGGCTTGGTCTTTATAAATTATATCAATGTCAATAATTGGTTTCGAATCTAATTTAGGTACAGATGTGCTACCAACGTGTTCAATATCATATTCAATTCCGCACAAACCTTTATTAATTTCACATTTTAAATCTGTAAAATTAATTATCCAATCAGGTGTATATTTTTTAATTAGCATAACTTTCTTAATATACATATTTATTCAAAAACATATATTTTTACTTTTGTTTTATTG
>CAZECB010000231.1:0-4201 GCA_964510745.1 uncultured Flavobacteriaceae bacterium
CTTGTCTCTAATAGAACATGTATTTACCAAAACTAAATCAGCATCTTCAAGATTTGACGTGGTATTAAATCCTTCTTTAGAAAGTATGGAAGCAACAATTTCACTATCACTAAAATTCATAGCGCAACCATAACTTTCTATAAAAAGTTTACGGGTATTAGTAGTTTTATCTTTTAAAACAAGTTGCTCCCCTTGTCTGTTTTCATCAATAGTCTTCTCCATATCTAGTCTTGAATCCTTTGTAGGTCAATAAACATGCAAAGATATAATTTATTTAGTTTTTATGACAAAGTGGCAGGATTGTTATTTTTTAATTAATCTGCCTATATTTGAAATATGAACGTTTTTTGATAGTAACAAAAATTTAGGGCAATATAAATCCATAGAACACACAATATATATTGAATAGCATATCCTCAGATTTAAAAAGAATACTTTACATTTCAATAATTTCACTTTTTGTGTTATTGACAGCTAATTTATATGCTCAGGATAATAATCAGCAAATAGAGTTTAGATTAGACAATGATAAATTTGTATTTGACGACCGTTATTATACAAGTGGTTTATTTGTGACTTATAAGAAACAATTAGAGATTGATTTTTTATTCAAAAAAACAGAAACTAATAAGCTTCAATTAAATTTAAAAATAGGAAACGAAACCTATACACCTACAGATTTAAGTTCTTTTGATTCTAGCAGATTTGATCGCCCTTTTGCAGGTTGGTTTTTTGGAAGTATTGAAGTAGCTAAAATAAAAGAGAGATCAGGATTGTTTATAGCTCTTGAAGGAGGTATAACAGGAGATGAATCTTTGTCAGGAAATATACAGTTAGCATTTCATGACTTTTTTGATTTAGGAAACAGGCCTACTTGGGCAGAGCAAATAGGGTTTAAAATATTATTCAATGCAAAATTGAAATATATTTATAGTTGGCAATTACATAAAAAACATGCATTTCAATTTGAAACACAACTAACTTTAGGTACAAAAGATATTTTCTTATCCAATAGTGCTAAGTATGTGTTTGGAAAATTTAATGCATTTAATAATACGTCAGCTTTAGGTCTTATTGATTCATCGCTAACTAAAGAGTTTTTTGGGTTTATAGGTTTTGGGCATAAATATGTTGTTCATAATACATTATTACAAGGAGGAATTACTAGAGACGAAACCACATTTACATCAAGTCCTACAAGAAATATCTTTAGGTTAGAAGTAGGAAGCACTTTGAAATTTAAACGAAACACTTATAAATTAACTTATTTTTTCAACTCTAAAGAAACTGCACTATCTTCATCTCATGTTTATGGTTCAGTTGTGTTTGCTAGAAGTTTTTAATTAAAATTTATCGTAAATTATCAATATTATTTTTTTTAAAATAGAATGTAAAATCTCTTAAAATTAGGATCATAAATTTTTTTTGACATACATTTGTACCCTCAAAAAAAAGATATATGGCTAAAAATTTGGTAATTGTTGAGTCACCTGCAAAAGCAAAAACGATAGAAAAGTTTTTAGGAAAAGACTTTAAAGTAGAATCTAGTTACGGACACATTTCTGATCTGCCTTCCAAAGAATTAGGAGTAGATGTAGAGGGTGATTTTGATCCAAAATACGAAGTTTCAACCGATAAAAAAGCAGTTGTAAAAAAACTGAGAGATTTAGCAAAGAAAGCAGAAATAGTTTGGTTGGCAAGCGATGAAGATAGGGAGGGAGAAGCTATTGCGTGGCACCTAGCAGAATCTTTAAAATTAGATAAAGAGAAAACAAAACGAATCGTATTTCATGAGATTACAAAAGCAGCAATTAAAAAAGCAGTTGAAAATCCAAGAAATATAGATTATGATTTAGTTGATGCACAACAAGCACGTCGTGTACTAGATAGAATAGTGGGGTATGAATTATCTCCTGTACTTTGGAGAAAAGTAAAAGGAGGTCTATCTGCTGGGAGAGTACAATCTGTTTCAGTACGATTAATTGTAGAGCGAGAAAGAGAAATTCAAGATTTTAAAACAGAAGCATCTTACAGAGTAGATGCGGAATTTTCAAATGAATCTGGACAATCTTTCAAAGCGAAATTACCAAAAGCTATAAAAACTAAAGAAGAAGCTTTAGTATTCTTAGAGAAAAATGTAAATACTACTTTTAAGGTAGACGATTTAGAAAAAAAGCCAGCTAAAAAATCTCCTGCAGCACCATTTACCACGTCAACATTACAACAAGAAGCATCAAGGAAACTTTATTTTTCAGTTAGTAAAACCATGACCATGGCGCAACGTTTATATGAAGCCGGTTTGATTACTTATATGAGAACAGATAGTGTAAACTTATCTGATGAAGCTAGAAAAGGAGCTGAAGAAGAAATTATAAAAGCTTACGGAGAAGAATATAGTAAAGAAAGGAAATATAAAGGAAAAGCTAAAGGTGCTCAGGAAGCTCATGAGGCGATACGTCCTACAAACTTTGCAGTACATTCCGCTGGTTTAGATTATGATCAAACACGTTTATATGAATTGATTTGGAAACGTTCCATAGCGTCGCAAATGAGCGAAGCACAATTAGAAAGAACTAATGTTAAGATTAGTGCAGCATCTCATAATGAAAATTTTACCGCAAATGGAGAGGTAATTAAGTTTGATGGATTTTTAAAAGTATATCTGGAAGGAACAGATGACGATGATGCAGAACAAAACGGTATGTTGCCAGCATTAAAAATAGCTGAAACATTACTTAATAAACATATTACCGCAACACAACGTTTTACTAGAGCGCCATATCGATTTACTGAAGCGTCACTAGTTAAAAAGTTAGAAGAACTAGGTATTGGGCGCCCCTCTACTTACGCACCAACTATTTCTACAATACAAAATAGAAAGTATGTTGAAAAAGGAACTGTTGAAGGAATTGAGAGAGACTATGTGCAATTAATTTTAGAAAATAATACAGTCAATGAAAAATTATTGACAGAAAAAGTAGGGTCAGATAAAGGGAAATTGGTGCCTACTGATATAGGAATGATTGTCACTGACTTTTTAGTGAATCATTTTGAAACAATTTTAGATTATAGTTTTACTGCGAATGTTGAGAATCAGTTTGATGATATTGCAGATGGAAAAGCAGATTGGAAAAACGTAATGAAATCTTTTTATAAAGATTTTCATCCTATAGTTGAAGATGTTCAAGCTAATGCAGAAAGAGAATCAGGTGAGCGTATTTTAGGAGAAGACCCAAAAACAGGGAGGCGTGTAAGTGTGCGTTTAGGAAAGTTTGGCCCAATGGTACAGATAGGAACTGTTGATGATGAAGAAAAACCAGTATTTGCAAGCTTGTCTCCAGATCAACAATTAAATACTATTACTTTTGAAGAAGCAATGAATTTGTTTCAATTGCCTAAAAGTTTAGGGGAATATAAAGATGAAGAAGTTTCTGTAAATAATGGACGATTTGGGCCTTATATTAAGTTAGGTAAAAAGTTTATATCGCTACCAAAAGGAATAGATCCTTTAACAGTAGAAATGGATGATGCTATTATTTTGATTAAAGAAAAGGAAGCAGCAGATGCTCCTATATATATGTATGAAGATTTACCTGTGCAAAAAGGTAAAGGACGTTTTGGACCATTTATTAAATGGAATAATATGTTTATAAATGTCAATAAAAAATATGATTGGGATAATTTATCAGATTCAGATATTGTAACGCTTATTGAAGATAAAATTCAGAAGGAAAAAGATAAATTAATTCATCATTGGGAAGCAGAAGGAATTCGTGTAGAAAAAGCAAGATGGGGACGTCATAATGTTATTCAAGGAAAAACCAAAATAGAACTTGCAAAAACGATAGATGTTTCTAACTTTACGCTTGAAGAAGTGCAAGCTATTATAGAGAAGAATGCCCCTAAAAAGAAAAAGAAAGCCGCTCCCAAAAAGAAAACTGCTAAAAAGAAATAATTAATGAGTTTTGATTTTGTTACTCCTGTTCATGATATGATATTAGCTCATAATGAACTACTCTCCAATCAAGTTTTAGGAAAAAAATTAAAAATTCATTCAGAACAAAACGGGATACCAGATTTAAGTGATGTAAAAATTGCGATCATAGGCGTATTAGAAAACAGAAATGATGTTAATTATTTAGGAGAAGAATTTCAGTTAAGTGAGATTAGAAAAGCATTATATGCACTCTTCCCTGGAAAT
>CAZECB010000232.1:0-4178 GCA_964510745.1 uncultured Flavobacteriaceae bacterium
AACGTCCTTGGGCACTTAAAGAAAGGCTAAAAAGGAAGCTAAATAACAACGTAAAAATGGATAGTTTTTTCATGATTTAATAATTTTAAGAATTGATTAAAAGTTGTAGTTATCGTATTTGGTCGTAATTGTTCAATTTACTTTCATTTAGCATTGGTCGTGATTAAATTTAAAAGTATCTTTGCAGTCGCAAAACAACAGCGATATAAAACTAATGTCGAGTACTGCAAATTCTTCAATAACACTAGGTTCTATAGTCTCTAATTTTAAAGAAATTACTAAAATGAGATTGTCGCTAAGTGTTGTGTTTTCATCACTAGCAGGCTATTTGTTAGCTACAGATACAGTTAGCTTTTCAATACTTTTATTACTAGCACTTGGAGGTTATTTTATGGTTGGCGCTTCTAATGCATATAATCAAATTATTGAACGTGATATCGATGCTTTGATGCAACGTACTAAAAATAGACCTATACCAGCAGGTAAAATGTCTGTAAATGAAGCAATGACTTTAGCAATTATATTTACAATTTTAGGAATTGCAATTCTATATATGATAAACCCTAAAACAGCAATGTTTGGAGCAATTTCAATATTTTTATATACTAGCGCTTATACCCCTTTAAAAACAAAAACACCATTATCTGTTTTTGTAGGAGCCATACCTGGTGCTATTCCGTTTATGCTAGGGTGGGTAGCGGCTACAGGTACTTTTAGTATAGAGCCTGGAATCTTATTTATGTTACAATTTTTTTGGCAATTCCCTCATTTTTGGGCCATTGGTTGGATGTTACATGATGATTATAAAAAAGCAGGCATAAATATGCTCCCGACCAAAAAAAGAGATAAAGCAACAGCAGTTCAAACAATATTGTATACCGCCTGGACCATATTGGTCTCTATACTACCTGTATTTGGATTTACAGGAGAGTTACATTTAACTATAATAGGTGCTATAGTTGTATTTTTATTAGGGTTAGGTATGCTGTATTATGCTTTACAGTTATTTAAAAAAATGACCGTAATCGCGGCAAGACAGCTAATGCTCGCTAGTGTTGCTTATATTACGCTAGTACAAATAATATATGTTTTAGATAAATTTATAAGATAATATGGATTTAACGCAAGGGACTTTAGAAGAAAAAACAGGACGCGCAAAAAAAATGATGCTTTGGTTTGGAGTGATCTCTTTAATCATGTCTTTTGGAGGATTAACAAGTGCATTTATAGTGAGTAGTCAAAGGGAAGATTGGTTAACAGATTTTAAGTTACCTCCAGCATTTACTATTAGTTTAATTGTGATTATTATTAGTAGCATCACATTTATTTTGGCAAAACGGGCTTTAAAGCAAGAAAAAAGAAGTCAGGTAAGTTTGTTTTTAATACTGACTTTAGTATTAGGCATTGTTTTTATAGTTAGTCAATTTTTAGGATTTAATGAGATTATTGAACTAGGATATAATTTTACTGGCCCAACAAGTAATATAACAATGTCATACATTTTTTTGATAGCTTTTGTACATATTTTACATATTGCTGTTGGATTAATTTGCCTACTATTTGTAATTTATAATCATTTTAAACAAAAGTATACTTCAGAAAAAATGTTAGGATTTGAATTAACAGCAACCTTTTGGCATTTTGTAGATATTTTGTGGGTTTACCTGTTTTTCTTTTTATATTTTATGAGTTAGTTTTCAGTAGCTTAATTTAAACCTTAAAGAATGATAGATAAAACATTCTTTAATCTCTTTAAAATTTAGGTATTGTATATTTCTTTAGAAGAATAAATTGATTATTTTTGTGCCAATTTTTAAAACGAAATTCATTTATGGATAACACAGTAGCAAGTGCTGAAACACAAGATAAACCTTGGGGAGGTGGAGCAAAACCACTAAACGCTAGTTATGGAAAAATGATGATGTGGTTTTTCATCGTTTCTGATGCCTTAACGTTTTCAGGATTTTTAGCAGCCTATGGGTTTTCAAGATTTAAGTTTATTGATTATTGGCCAATAGCAGATGAGGTGTTTACTCACGTTCCGTTTTTTCACGGAAACTTCCCAATGATATATGTGGCATTTATGACTTTCATTTTAATTATGTCATCTGTAACTATGGTATTAGCTGTAGATGCAGGACATCAAATGAAAAAAACAAAAGTAACATGGTACATGTTTCTTACCATAATAGGAGGTTTAATATTCGTAGGCTCTCAAGCATGGGAATGGAAAACGTTTATTCAAGGAGATTATGGAGCAATTCAAACTAAAGGCGGAAATATTCTTCAATTTGGTGAATATGTTACTGAAGACGGAGAGCAAGTATTTCATCGTGTAGCATTACGAGACATTGCCATATCAGAACATACTGATAGGGTACAACATGAACGTAAAAACGGACTATGGTTTTTTGGAGAAAGCACATTGCCAAGTTACACTGTTAATGAAGTTATTAAAGGACTAGAAGCTAATAGTAATGTATTGGTCAGAACACAACTTATAAATGAAGAAGGCGAAAAAACGGTACTGTCACATTCAGAATCTGTAAAAACACTTAAAGCAAATGGTAAAGCAGTTGTTGAAGGTGCTAACCTAAAAGTCAATGAATACGGATCGCCTTTATTTGCAGACTTCTTCTTCTTCATAACAGGATTTCACGGATTTCACGTATTCTCAGGGGTACTTATTAATATCATTATTTTCTTTAATGTCATTATAGGAACTTATGAAAGAAGAAAAAGCTATGAAATGGTAGAAAAAGTAGGACTTTATTGGCACTTTGTCGATTTAGTATGGGTATTTGTATTTACATTCTTCTATTTAGTATAACAAGACAAATTAATTTAAAATGGCAGATCACGCACATAAACTAGAAATATTTAGAGGTTTAGTTAAGTTTAAATCTAATGTTCAAAAAATATGGGGAGTTTTGGCATTCCTAACATTTGTAACAGCAATTGAAGTTGTTTTGGGGATCTATAAACCAGAAATATTAAATACTGCTTGGATGACTCCTTTTGAAGGCGGTTTTTTTGCAACTCTAGGAAACATTATTTTTTCTGGATTTATTTATATGAAACCACTTAACTTAATATTCATTTTACTAACTATAGTAAAAGCTTATTACATCACATGGGATTTTATGCACATGCGAGATGAAAAATCTAGCTTGCGCAAAATGGTAGTATGGACTGCAGTATTTTTAATATGCTACCTAATATTTATCCTTCTACAAGAAGGAGGATATATTGAAAGTGTCTATACCAATGGCTATGTAAAACGAGATTTTTAAAAGCTTAAATAATATCTAAAAGGCGGTTTTTTTAAACCGTCTTTTTTATTTTTGTACTATGGAAGAACAAAAAAAGAGTATAAAAAAAAGACTCATTCTAGGAGTATTATTTTTTCTTCCAGTATTATTTTTATTATTCCTATATCCATCGACGCACAACTACAATACTCTAGATGTCATTCAAAACAATGTCAGAGAGGTTTCCAACTTTAAAACAGAAAAAGGAAAATCGGTAATGCTAGAAGGCAATATTACAGTACTAGCATTTTTTGGTAAGCATCCAATGGATAAAGCCATTGCAGCACTAAACTTAAAAGAATTAATATATGATAATTTTACAGGCTTTAAAAAGTTTCAAGTATTAGTATTAATGCCTAACGGAACGCAAAACGAAGTCAACCTCTTAAAGAAAGAGTTAGAGAAACCAGATGTGCTTAAATATTGGCAGTTTGCATTTGGGGATGATTCTGAAATTACTAAGACCTACAGAAGCTTAAAATATAAACGATCGTTAAGTGCAAATCTGGATACTGATGACGTTTTCATTATTGATAAAGATGCTAATCAAAGAGGGCGTATGGATGATAGAACGGATAGAGAGATAGAAAAAAATGAACCTATCATAGAATTGAACTCCTATGACTGCATAGAAGTGTCTGAAATTAAAAATAAAATGAGTGAAGACATGCGTATTTTATTTACAGAATACAGACAAAAACGAAAAGGTAATTTTGACTCTTCTTCAAGAAGAGCAGGTGATATTAAAACAGATGACTAAAAAAACAAATTATTCATATGTAGGTATTGCGTTTATAATTTTGGTATTCGGAATTATTTTTGTGCCAAGAATTGTAAACCGTATTAGTGACGAAGATGTTACAAGAA
>CAZECB010000233.1:0-4159 GCA_964510745.1 uncultured Flavobacteriaceae bacterium
TATGGTGATGCGTTTACTTATTATAGCAGCAGATATAGGAACACTTTATTTTGGAAAAAAATTATTAAGTAAGCTTAATATTCCTGCTCATAATATATTTTGGTATATCCTAAATCCATTTATTATTATTGAATTGACAGGCAATCTTCATTTTGAAGGTGTTATGATTTTCTTTATAGTGTGGAGTTTATACTTACTCCATTCTGGTAAATGGAAATTTGCTGCAGTCGTATTAGCATTATCAATTTCAGTGAAACTAATTCCGCTTATATTTTTGCCATTATTTTTTAAATGGTTTGTAAAACGAAATGGTATTGTGAGAGAAACAAAGCAATCTGTTAAAATTAATGATAAAAAACAGACTTTAAATAAAATTCAGAATGATACAGTTTGGTTTTTAGGGTTTTTAAAACTTGTTGGTTTTTATATTATTGTTCTGGGTACTATAGCTTTATTATTCGCGCCTTTTTTCTCATTACAATTTATTAATAATTATGCACAAACCGTAGGTCTCTGGTTTCAAAATTTTGAATTTAATGCCAGTATGTATTATATCGCTCGTGAGATTGGATACTTATTTAGAGGCTATAACGAAATTGCAACTATTGGTAAAATATTTCCTGTTTTGGTATTTCTGTATGTGCTTTATTTAGCTTTTTTTAAAAAAAATATCACCATAGTACAATTAATTACAACTATGTTATTTGCACTGACATTTTATTTTTTCATGTCAACAACGGTACACCCTTGGTATGTTGCAACTTTATTGATTCTCTCTGTATTTACTAATTATAAATTCCCTTTAGTATGGAGTTTTATTATCATTATAAGCTACTTAGCCTATGCTAATACAGACAATACTGAGAATTTATGGATTATAAGTTTAGAATATATTGTAGTATATAGCGTATTTATTTGGGAAGTATTTTTTAAAAAGCGTCAATTAAGAATTACTTAACGAATTCTTGTTTTATATTTCTTAATTTTAAGGCTCTTTACTAATTTAATACATCAAAAATATGAATCTTAACGAAGCATTATTACCAGAATTTGAACAAGAAATGAATACCACTAAGAATATGCTTAATGCGCTTTCTGATGATTTTTTCAGCTATCAACCGCATGAAAAATCAATGAGTGCAAGACAATTAGCAAATCATATAGCTGAAATTCCAACATGGGTTAATGGTACGTTAGAGCAAGAAGAAATAGATTTTGCAACAGCAGGGTTAACACCCTCAGATTTAGGATCTAAGCAAGAAGTACTTGATTTCTTTGAAAAAAATGTAGAAGCTGCCAGACAATCACTTCAAAATACAAACAACGAAACGATGATGGGCAATTGGTCTCTTAAAAACGGAGATCAAACTTATTTTACAATGCCAAGAGCAGCTGTACTTCGTACTATGGTAATGAGTCATATTGTACACCACAGAGCACAATTAGGGGTGTATTTACGTATGAATGATTCATCAGTACCTGCAAGTTATGGTCGCTCTGCTGATGACATGGGAATGATGGGATAAATAAACAAAAATTAAACCTGTTAGGTTTTAAAAACTTAGCAAGTTATTATAATATAATTTATGAAACGTATATTATCAATTTTATTAGTGTTAGTTGTATCTCAAGCAGGATTTAGTCAAACTGCAACTAGAGTGATTACTAAAATCAAAGGTGATCTTTATCGATTTCAAAACAATGGGCATTATTCGGTTTTTTTAGTCACATCAGATGGTGTGATCGCTACAGATCCTATTAATGAAGACGCTGCAAAGTGGTTAAAAGCAGAAATTAAAAAACGATTCAATCAACCCATTAAGTATGTTATTTATAGTCATCATCACGATGATCATGTTAGTGGAGGAGCTATTTTTGACGACGCTAAAATTATTAGTCATAGCTTGACTAAAAAAAATATTATAGACAAAAAGATGAATATTCGTCTTCCTGATGAAACTTTTGATACTAAAAAAACAATAGCACTTGGTGGTAAAATTGTAGAGCTTATTTATCCAGGAAAGAGCCACTCTAGTGATTGTATTGCCATACTATTTCCTGAAGAGAAAACTGTTTTTGGAGTTGATTTTATAAGTGTAGACCGATTGCCTTATCGCACACTTTATGGTTCATTTATTCCAGATTGGATCGAAAGCATTAAAAATGTAGAAGCTTTAGATTTTGATATTTTCTCGCCAGGACATGGTCCAGCTGTTGGAACAAAAAAAGATGTTAAAGAGCACAGGCAGTATTTTGAAGCTCTTTATACCGCAGTTAAAAAAGCGAAATCTAAAGGATTATCTTTAGATGAAATGAAGACCACCATTTTATTAAGCGCTTACAAAGATTTAGAACAGTATGATGGATGGAGAGAAATGAATATTGAAGGTGTTTACAATTCACTAACATCTAAATAAAATATTATTTTAATGTTTTATTTTTCTAATCAATAGTCAGTCGTGAGACCTCTTCCTTAAGCATATTATTAAAACTTTGATTGCTTAACTTCAACTATAAATTCACCTTTGTCATTTATCAATCCGTGCTTTTCTTTAGAATTTTCATCAGTTATAATAGCAAGTACTAACCCATTATTATAATCTTTTAATGATTTATATTTAAAATCTAATATGACATTACCATTAATATCAACTAGTCCACTTTTATTATTCTTATACTTGAAAATTCCTTTTTTAAAATCAACCAATTGTTTTAATATGGGGTTTATATGAGTGAAATATTCAGCATGCAAACCAAGTGTTTGATGAATATTTGCTTGTTCTTGAAATTCAATTTTTAAGTCTTTATCAAATGCTTGAATTACACTTCCAGTATTATCAATTAATAAGATCGATGAAAACTGATCTTTTCTCACTAAAGCATGATTTTTATAGAAGTTAGTCGCGTATTTGTACTTTGCATCAATTACTAATTGATCTTTACTATCAATAAACCCCCAATAACCATCTTTAGATAATACTCGTGCTCTATCATTAAAAAAAGAATAAGGCTGTCTACTGTATTTAGCCGAGATCACTGTTTCTCCTTTTGTATTTATAAATCCATATAGTTTATCTTCATTTTGAAAAAATGCTAATCCTTCAGAAAAATCACCTACGGCTATATATTTATTAGGGATAATTAATTTTCCTTCAGTATTTATAAAACCAAACTTTTTATTTACAGGATTGTAATGTTTTATAAGACCATTATTAATACTTCCAAAAATACGTCTATTATACTCTTCAGAATTTAACATGTTAATTCTAGTTTCTTTAATAGCTTTTACATGCTCTGGTTTTATTTTATAGATAACGTTTAAGTTTTCATCTAAATATACACTTTCTTTCCCTTTTTGTTTATTTAATTCTTTAATTGCAAAATAGGTGCCATTATCATAAGGTATAATTGTAGAATATAAATAATCTCCACCTAGCCGTTTTTTATCTATAACAGAAATAAATCTTTTTCCATATTTAGCGTTGTCATATTCAATAAAAACACCATTTCTCACGTCAAAACTGTGTTGGTAATTCTTTACATCTATTTGGTTTTTTATAGTAATATCTTTTTGAACTTGTACTCCGCTTTTATCGTATATATGGTATTTTGAATTATGCTTCACCCAAAAATACTCACCATCAAATTCACTTACCACTTTTCCATAAAACTCATTGATCGATAGTAGTCCATCAACTTTTGTTTGAGATAGTAAAGCAGAACTACTTGATAATAATATAATAAGACATATTCTTTTCATTTTAAGGCTATATTTATTTGATTATGTTGCGCTATAATTTTTTGAGTAATTGTTTATAAAAATAGGTAAAAAATACTAAAAAAGTATGATTTAAAGTTAAATTGTACAACTAATAAATACGAGTTTAATCGAAAACAAGATCAATTAGATTTAATTTGGTATAGTTTTAGGCATAAGAAATATAAGGCATATGCATTGTATCTATATAAAATATTATATATTTCTATCATATCAATCATTACTCTCAAATTAGTTACCTCCATATTTCATAAGGCACTTACAATAGAGTTACTACATTAGAAGTGGACGTCAATTACATAAAATGAATCCTGTAAAAATTCTTTTTATTGAAAATGAAATTCTAAAAGGTCAAAAAATTGTATTTGATTTCCAAGGAGT
>CAZECB010000234.1:0-4156 GCA_964510745.1 uncultured Flavobacteriaceae bacterium
TATCAACCGGCGATGACGGATTATTTATTGTCGATGATCAATTTGCACCATTAACTGATAAAATTGTTGCAGCCATTAGAGCACTTAGTGATAAGCCTATTAAATTTTTAGTCAATACGCATTGGCATGGAGATCACGCTGGAGGTAATGTAAATTTTGCAAAACTTGGTGCTACAATCGTTGCACATGATAATGTTAGAAAACGTATTAAAGAAACACCTAACAGACAAGGCGCTTATCAAGCTAAAGAAGCACGACCGATTATTACATTTAATGATAAATTAAATATGACAGTAAATGGCGAGCAAGTTGCTGTATTTCATATAGACAATGCCCACACTGATGGTGATGCCTTATTATATTTTACAGATAACAATGTATTACATACTGGAGACACTTATTTTAATACGGGTGGTTACCCTTTTATTGATTTGAATTCTGGCGGAAGTGTTGACGGACTTATTGAAGCAGCTCGAAGAGGATTATTAGTTATAAATAATGACACTAAAATTATTCCTGGACACGGGCCTCAGTCTAATAAAACACAGTACAAAGCATTTTTAAAAATGCTTGAAGATTTACGCTCTATTTTCGTGGTTGAAATTGCTAAAGGAAAAACTGAAGAAGAGGTTGTTAACAACGAAGCACTAACTAAAAAATATGACGACCTAGGGTTTGGAAATAGTTTTATAAAAAGTGATGTGATAAGACGTACTTATTACAGAAGTTTAAAACAATAATTTCACTTACATACAAATAAAAAAAGAGCATCAATTGATGCTCTTTTCTTATTAAGATTAATTATCAAAATACCAATTAAATAAATCAGTTCTAAACCCGATATTAAACCATAAAGTATTGGTATTAAATACAGTTTCTGTTTGTGTCTCTGGGCTAAAATCTCTGTAAATAGGGTTGATATATATTTTTAAGTTCGTTGCTGGATTAAGTAAATACCCCAACTCTACATCTGCATAAAAGGAATTCACCCGATTACCTTGAAGCAACTCATTACCATTATCTGCTGGCCTATTATCTTCGCTTCCAAAAAGATTATTCCCTCCAAAAAACGTGGTGTTAATATCATCTTCAAAACCACGTTGCCCATAAATCAGTCTTGCAGCACCATACCAGCGTTCATTTCTGTAACGTGCAATACCTATTAACTCTCTAAAATTAGCTCCAAAGGGATGCGCTAAAGGCTGGTTGGCATTAGTATAACTTAAACGGGGGTCATTATTAGAAAACGTAAACGGGCGTACTTGGATATATTCGCCTTGAAGGCTTAAATTTTTAACACCAAAAGCATCATAATATTTAAACCCTAGTTGATACCCATGCTTATTTCTAAAATTTTGACTACCATTAGTTAATTGTGATAATTGCAATTCATCAATGATTAACTGTGCATATGCATTAAAACGATCACTAAATTTATATTTTGCAGACGCACCTATTAATGCATTACCGCCTCTTGAACCTCTTTGAAACTCAACATTTCTTAAAAAAATAATGGGGTTTAAAAGACTTACATCTATACCTCCGTCATCATCTAAAAATACGATAGATTCAAAAAGACCTATGTTCAATTTCTTATTAACGTTGTAACTTAAATAATGGTTGACCGCAAATTTTCTAGCGAAAGCTCCATCTTCTGTAACTTCTGGTCGTACATCTCTTAACGACAGAAATGTATTGGTATATTTTATTTTCCAAAAGGTAGTATTGATTTTAAAATAGGGGTAGTTTGAAGACACATCACTTAAAAATAATGAACGATATCCATCTCCTAAAAATTGCTGCCCTGTCCCCAACTGAAGATTAAAATACTTACTTGGCGTATATGATAAATATCCCTCTGCTACTGGATAATCAAAATCTCCTGCTCGAGATACATCTGCAATACCTCTCCCTGGTATAATGGCAGGATTACCTCCAGCTGGACGAATAGATCTTGCAAAATCATTAAAATATTGTGCAAACCTCCCTTGACTTTCATAAATAGCACTAAAGAAACTAAATGCCTTTCCAATACCACCTTGTATAAATATGGCCCTTGTATTATTATAAGTTAAATCTTCTTCTTTACGCTCATCTGTCTCTACTCCTGCTTGTAAATCTGCAGCTGGATCAATAGTAAACCAATAGTTATCACCTTGTACACGAAACATATGTTCATTAAAAAACTTACGTCCAAACCAACTGGTTTTATCTAATTTCAAAGAGTCTAAAACCGCTTTAAAATCATGGTGATCATTAACCACATCGTATAAAAAAGGACGACTAGCTGTATGCGTATTACTTCCTATTCGATTTAAAGCTTGATCAAAGCGAGAATACACTTCATGAGACAACGGAATATTTAATTGGCTTTGAAATTCTTTATTTTCATAGGGTACAATTGAAGCATTCAATTTATCCCATTCGCCTTTAGATTTTTTTACAATCTCGGGGGTAACTGCTACTTCATTTTTACTAGATTCTGTATTAATAGCTTGTATCTGAATTTCAGATGTTGTTAATGGGATATTTATTTTATATGAATATTGTTTATAGGTTGCCCTACCGTTGTAAGTAGAAGGTTTTATTTTAGGAAGTTCATTAAATACACGACGAGTTTCTTCTTTTAATGCTTCATAAATAGCATCTATATACAATATTACAAACTCCCCTTCTGCATTAACTTCAAATAAAATAGTTATACCTCCTTTATAATTCTCATCATTCACTTTCTGAGGCACTTTAAATTTTTCGTAAATAAATGCTGAAAGTGTTTCATAAAAACACGATTTTAAATTATCTAAAGGTTGAGATTCACATTCAAGAAAAATAGGAGGTTTTTCATACTCTTGAAAGTTTAGAGCATATACATTCAAACCTATTAAAGAAAATATAAGCAGGGAAAAATTCTTCATTGGATTATTTAATAATTCTTAAGTCTGAAAGATAACATTTTATTTAAATTTTTGCTTATAAAAAACCGCTATCATAATATGATAACGGTTTTAAGTACAAATACGTATTCTAATTTTGAGCCTTCACAACAATTGGTAACGTAAAAATAACTTCTACATTTTTATCATTTTGTCTCCCAGGAATCATTTTAGGTATTTTGTCTACTGTTTTTCTTGCTTCTTTTTCTAATCTAGGATGAGTTGCTCTTGTTTTTACTTGAGTTACATAACCAAATTTATCAATTTTAAATTGTACTTGAATGCGATGTTTCCCGTTTAAACCTAGCTCGTCAACAATGCCAGTATCAAATTTTCGACTCACGAGCTTATTAATTTTATCAGACATACATTGTTTTCGTTCACTATTGATAGAAAAATTTTCGCACCCAGGATAAATCGGGACATTTTGAACATCTTTA
The DNA here is from genome assembly GCA_964510745.1 of uncultured Flavobacteriaceae bacterium. Classification (GTDB taxonomy): domain Bacteria; phylum Bacteroidota; class Bacteroidia; order Flavobacteriales; family Flavobacteriaceae; genus AU392. Next base: position 3,374 of record CAZECB010000234.1, read on the forward strand.
AACGATAAAGGTATCTCTTCTGGAAGATCTACTATATCCTTAAGGTCTTCCGGGTTTAATTCTGGACCTTCATATGGTTCTGGCTCTGTGATTATATTTTCAACTATATTTTTGATTTCAGTATCATTCTCAACAATAGTTGGATCAATCACAATGACTTTTTTCATCTTAGGTACTGGATCATTTTTTATCTTTTTTTCAATTTTAAAAATCGGAACATCTATGTAAACTAATGATTCATCTGATAAAACACCTTGCTCTACAGGAATAGTTGTACGATCAAATTCCATCTCTAACAAGCCATAGCTTATTAACAAACATAAGATCAAACCAATCTGAAAATAGAGCGTTGTGTTTTTTTGTAAATTAGCATCATGCTTGTGTGATTTTTTCACACTTTTCTCGTTCTGATCAACGAGTGTGTGATTCTTTTTAAAGAAATTCATAATTATTGTGTTTTAAAATGTTAATATTATGTGTAAATCACAATAAGCATACCAAAAAAATCCCGTTACAAATTGTAACGGGATTTGATATTTATAGAATAAATTTCTTAATCTTGTACTTGAAATAAAATAGGTAAAGAATAAGGTACTGTAACTGCTTTCCCTCTTTGTCTACCAGGTTTCATTTTCGGTAATTTATTAACTACACGCGCTGCTTCTTTTTGTAATCTAGGATGAGGCGCTCTTGAACGTACTCCAACAATATTACCTGCTTGATCTATTTTAAAAAGCACAGTAATTTTTTGTCTTCCTGATAGTCCTAAATCTCCTGCTAAAT
>CAZECB010000235.1:0-4079 GCA_964510745.1 uncultured Flavobacteriaceae bacterium
CATCTGGTGAGTTAAAATTTCCTACTGTAAAATCAAATAAAATCACATCGTCTTCTTCTCTATCAAAATACAGGGCAGAGGCTCTCAATTTATTTCCAAGTTTAACTTCTACTCCACCTTCAATTGTTAAGTTTTCTTCTGGGTCTAAATCTGGATTAGGTCCAAAATTTCCAAACAATTGTGATAATGATGGTGTAATAAATGAGGTGCTGTAAGATCCAAATATTTTCACATAATTAGTATCAGAAAACTTATACGCATAAGAAGGGTTGATATTATAGGTTAGATTAGACCCATACTCACTGTGGTTATTCAATCGTACACCTGCATTGACATTCAATCCAAAATCAGATACATAAACAGCATTTACATAAGGGTCTACAATATTAAAATCAACATCTTCATCAAATGTTACTTGATTATCAATCACATTTAAACCTACAATAGTATAAAACGTTTTATTAAATGTATATTTATTATAGACGTCTAAAATAAAATTTTCGCCTTCAGCAGAAAAAGGAAATGCTGAAATAAATTCTCTCTCAAAACTACTATAAGAAGCACTTAAATTAATGCTTCCGTTAGTATATGCATATTTTGAGGTTAATCCTATACGGTTTTGATCACTCTGAAACTCATTACCTTCTGCATCTGCAAATGATCCATCGTCAAAATCAGAATTGATATCGGTAATATTTCCGAAGATATTTACAGAAAAATCATCAGTAATTTTATAGCCTAAATTTAGGTCTAATCCATACCTTGAATATGCATCTCGCTCACCGTTATCTGCAATAGCTGCAGATATACCGTCAGAAAATGTATGATTAAATGCTAATCGATAATTAAATTTATTTGCTGTACCATTAATATTAACACCATTAGTGAAATCTGCAATATCAAAGTCTTGGTCAGATTCAGATTGATTGGTTCCAATAGTAGACGTTACTGATGCATTAATTACATTTTTTCCAGCTTTAGACGTTGTAATATTAATTACTGCTGCTGCTGCCCCACTACCATACAAAGTACTTGCAGCTCCTTTAATAATCTCAATAGATTCTATATTACCTAACGATAGTAAACGTAAATCATACTCACCATTAATCTGTGATGGATCTGATACTTGAACACCATCAATAATAACTAATACTTGACGATTTCGTCCACCACGCACAAAAACACCTAAATTTTGTCCTGCATTACTTCTACTTCCATTTACTTCAATACCAGACTTTGTATTAATTAATTCTGCAATAGTACGCCCTTGATTCTTTTCAATTTCTGCTTTGTCAATTTTGATCACTGTTTTACCAGAATTTTCACGTTTTAAATCAAAACGAGAGTCTGAAGTCACAGTCACTTCATCTAATACTTCAGTTTTTGTTTCATCTTCTTGTTGTGCTATACCATAGTTAGCCAATAACATACTTAATGCTAATAACACATTTGTTTTTTTGTTCATTTAGTTTTTAATTACTCGAGAAGCGCATGGATTATCATACGTAAACTTTTATCCCGAAAGTTTGACTTATTTTTATTGAATATGGCAGGTCTCCTGACTCGTAATTTGTTACCTACCTTCCCACTCGTTCTGAATTTGTTTCAGAAGCTTAAAAGCCGTCAAACTAATTTGACACAAGCAGTGGTATAAAGTGAGTAACACCTCTTAATGAGATACTAAAATAAATTTGGTATATACTTACAGTTGCGGGAACAGCTCAAGAATGAAGACTAACAATTTTTGATTTCTGATTTTTGAATTCACTAATTCTTATATCATAAATCTACAATTATCAATCTTTTCACTTGATTCCCTTTTAATCGACTTCATTAAAAAACAAAGTCAAACCAAAATTCGGTGCGAATATACTATCAATTTTATAATCAAAACTTATTTTCTTTATTATTAATTTAAAAAAGTATAATCTTTGCACTCATAAATTACGAAAAACACAATCTATGATTTATTATATCACAGGTGGCGAACGATCAGGGAAGAGTAGTTATGCACAGGCATTGGCTTTATCCTTCTCTAATACTCCAAAATACATTGCGACCTCACGCCATTGGGGAGGTGATCATACTGAAAGAATTGATAGACACAAAGCAGATAGAGATCATCGTTGGCGCTCTGTTGAAGAAGAAAAACATATTTCTCAAGTTATTGATAAAGATGATGTTGTTGTGATAGACTGTGTTACACTTTGGTTAACTAATTTTTATGTAGATACTAAAAATAATGTTCAAGAATGCTTAAAACTAGCTAAATCAGAATTTGATAAATTAATAACCATCAATGCTTCTATTATCATCATTTCGAATGAAATAGGCATGGGTGTACATGCACAAACAGAAGTAGGGCGAAAATTTACAGAGCTTCAAGGTTGGGTAAATCAATATATTGCAAAACATGCAGACAAAGCTACCTTTATGGTTTCTGGAATACCAATGCCACTTAAATAATCATCTATAAATGAATTATACTATTAACTCTACAAAAAACGATAAATTAGAAGCAAAGATTCAACATAAAATTGATCAGAAAACAAAACCTATTGGATCACTAGGAATGTTAGAAAAAATAGCATTTCAGATAGGGTGTATTCAGCAAACCGAAACACCTGTTATTACAAAACCGACAGTTGTCGTTTTTGCTGGAGATCATGGCATTGCTATCAAAGGAGAAGTTAATCCGTTTCCGCAAGAGGTAACCGCACAAATGGTTTATAATTTTGTAAATGGCGGTGCTGCTATTAATGTATTTAGTAAAACCAATGCCGTTGATTTAAAAATTGTAGATGCTGGAGTGAATCACACGTTTGAAAGTCATTTAGATATTATAAATGCAAAAGTAGCTTATGGGACTAAAAACTATCAAGATGGTCCTGCAATGACGAATACACAACTTGATATTGCTTTAAAAAATGCTGAAAATATTGTTTCAGATGTATATAACGGTAATGTAAACACTATCGGTTTTGGCGAAATGGGAATTGCAAACACTTCATCTGCTTCGCTATTGATGAGTTACTTTACCAATATTCCGATTAACGATTGTATTGGTTCTGGCACTGGGCTAGATAACAATGGAATTAATATAAAACAACGCATTTTATCTGAAGTCTTTCAAAAGCATAACCCATTAAATGCTATAGATGCTTTAGCTACTTTTGGAGGTTTTGAAATAGCAATGATTACTGGTGCTATTTTAAAAGCTGCAGAATTAAAAATGATCATTATTATTGACGGTTTCATTGTCACTTCAGCTTTATTAGCTGCACATGCTATAAATCCTAAAGTATTAGAATACTGCATATTTGCACATACTTCTAATGAGCAAGGTCATATCAAAATTTTAGAGTTTTTAAAGGTAAATTCTTTATTATCTTTAGGATTAAGGTTAGGAGAAGGTACAGGTGCCGCATTGTCTATTCCGTTATTAAATGCTGCTGTTAACTTTTTAAATACTATGGCTAGTTTTGATAGTGCTGGTGTGAGTAATGAAACTACTTAATTAAATCAATGAAAAAAGAAATACATATTTTTTTTACAGCATTAATGTTTTTCACAAGAATTCCATGTCCTAAATGGGTTAATCACGATCCTACTTATCTTAAAAAAAGTGCACGCTATTTTTCGCTTGTAGGGATTATTGTTGGTAGTATTTCTGCATTAGTATTTTATAGTGCTTCATTTATTTTACCATTAGAAATTAGTGTTTTATTAAGCATGATAACTTCTGTGTATACTACTGGTGCATTTCATGAAGATGGTTTTGCAGACGTTTGTGATGGTCTTGGCGGTGGATGGACTAAAGAAAAGATTCTTCTCATCATGAAAGATTCTACTTTAGGCACTTACGGAGTTATTGGCTTAGGCTTGTTATTGGCTGTGAAATTTTCAGCATTAAGAGAAATTCCTATCCATTATATCCCTTTAGCTATTATTTCTGGACATAGTTTAAGTCGTTTTATAGCAACGACGTTAATTTATACGCTTCCATACGTTAGAGATACTCAAGATAGCAAAGCAAAACCTGCGGCTAAAGATATTAGTTTAAATATAGTTATCATTAG
>CAZECB010000236.1:0-4078 GCA_964510745.1 uncultured Flavobacteriaceae bacterium
AATACAAGCACAAGACTTATTACAAGATACATTTATGACTATTTGGGATAAATCACATCAGTATAGTTTTGATAAAGGGAGATTTTATACTTGGGCATACCGTATTGCAAAAAATAAAACTTTAAATTTTCTCAGAACTAAAAAAGAGTTCATCCAAAACGAAGATTTAAGTGTATATAGTAATATAAAGGATGAAATTAATTTAAATACAGAATTCTCACAAATAAGGGGGTCTTTAGAAAAATTAGAAAAACATCATAAAAAAGCTTTAGAATTAGTATATTTTCAAGGGCTAACACACCGAGAAGCACATTTAAAAATGGATGTCCCTTTAGGTACTTTTAAATCTTATATTAAACAAGCTCTAAAAAGGTTACAAAATGTATATACAAAAACAATAATTTTAATATTTGTTTTATTAATTGAATTTACTAGATAATGAATAAGAAAACGATATTAGATAACGGTATTCTAGAACAATATTTATTGGGCGAATTAAATCTCGAACAACAAATAGAAGTAGAACGTATTCTAAGATCTGACGATGAATTAAAGGAGCATTTTGATAATTTAGAAGCGAGTTTTGAAAACATAGCTATAGAAAATCAAATTCAACCTCCAGCTATTGTGAAAGAAAAACTAATGTCTTCTATATACAAGGATAGTAATACCGTTATTTCAATAAAAAACATCAATACACCAAAACAATATTTTAAAATAGCAGCTGGTTTTGTTGTATTTTTACTACTCGGAAGTATTTGGTTATTTTCACAATTAAACAGTGTAAAAAACGAACTAAAAATAGTGCAAGAAGAAAACACAAAACTTAATAAAAACATAGAAAACCTTAATGTTTATCTTGCTGAGACTAACAAATGGTATGTTGCTATTAATAATCCTGATGTGCAAAAATATGTTTTAACAGGCAATGCTTCTTTACCACAAGCTACAGTAATAAGTTATATAAACCATAAACAGCGTTCTGTAGTTATTAATACGAAAAGATTACCTAAACTTGATGATAATAAAGATTATCAAATGTGGGCTGATGTTAAAGGAGAGATGATCAATATGGGGGTGATAAGCAAGGAAAATGATATGTTAGCAATGACATATATTGAAAATTCAGAATCTTTAAATATTACTATTGAGCCTTCTGGTGGTAATGATCATCCAACAATTTCAAATTTAATAACTAATGTGTATTTACAATAAAATGGCTTAAAATAGTATTTAGAGTGTTATATTTAAACTCAAAGCCTGATTGTTCTATTTTTTTTGAACTCACACATTGACTTTCAAATAAAAGAATATGCATTTCACCAAGCATTAACTTCATCATAAACTTAGGAATATTAGGCAATAGCAATGGTTTTTTCAAGTGTTTAGCGATACTTCTAGTCATTTCAATATTAGTGATTGGGTTTGGAGCAACTCCATTATAAATTCCTTCCAAATCATGAGATAAAATATGCATAAAAAGAGAAGCTAGATCTGAAACGTGGATCCACGATTGCCATTGTTTACCATCACCAAAAGCAGCTCCCATTCCAAATTTTATGGGATTTATTATTTTTGGAAATGCGCCTTCTTTTGAATCTAGCACTAAGCCAATTCTAACTTTAGCTACTTTTATTTTTAACTCTAAAAACGAATCAATAGTATCTTCCCATTGTTTAACAACAGTTCCTAAAAAACTATGCGATTGTTTTGGGTGGTCTTCAGAATAATTTTCAGATAATGAGTTTGGATAAATCCCAATAGCACTAGCAGAAACTAATTTCTTTATTTTAAAATCATTTTTAACAATGCTACTTTTTAATAATTGAAGCCCTTTTACTCGACTATTAATAATTGCTTTTTTATAGCTTCTGGTCCAACGTTTTGCAATTGTAGTTCCAGCTAAACTAATAATCACATCAACATTTTCAAAACAAGCGATATCAATCTCCTCAGTATTTAAATTCCAATAAAAACCTTTATAATTTGTTTCATCTTGAAGTTTTTGTTTACTAGTAGTTAAATAATGTACCACAATACCTTGTTCATGACATTGCTTTACAATTGCTTTACCTACTAATCCTGTTGCCCCTGTAATGAGTACTTTCATTTTTGTCATAAATCATTAATTAATTTTTGAAGCTCTAAGCATTTCTCTTTTTCCTGGCGGACCTTCTAAACGTTCAACAGTAAAACCAACACTTTGCATAGCACGTCTTACACTTCCTTTTGCAGAGTAAGTGACTAACGCTCCATTTATTTTTAATGCGTTATACATACTTTCAAAAATAGCTTCCGTCCATAACTCTGGTTGTACACGAGCTCCAAAAGCATCAAAATAAATAATATCAAATTCACTTTTAGCTTTAATATCAGAGAATAATTGTTTCTTTTTTGTCAATTTAAAACTTGAAGATATTTCATTCAATACTTCCCATTTTACACCGTGTAATTGTTTAAATATTTTAGTGTGTTTAGGAGAAATTAACTCTACATAATTAAGCGCCTCAAGTTCTTCTTTAGAAACTGGATAGGCTTCAACTCCAACATAATTTATCTTTAGATTTAAATCTGAAGCTTGTAAAAAAGTTAAAAATGCATTAAGTCCTGTACCAAAACCAATTTCTAAAATAGAAATGTTTTTATTTTCTTTTAAAACAGATGTTGAATAATATTGTAATCCGTGTTTAATAAACACGTGATTTGCTTCTTGTATGGCGCCATGTTTTGAATGGTATTGCTCATCCCAATCTTCGATTTGAATGGTTTTAGATCCATCTGAAGTTATAATAATTTTTCGCTTTAAATTCATATATTTATCTAATGTTTAAAGATATCTTTTTTTAAGAAAACATTGGATTTTTCAAAGATTTTAATTCACTAGATTTGCAAAAAATTTAGCTTGTAATGAATATAGATATTGAAAAAGTAATTAACTCTAAAATTGATCATGTTGATTTTAATAACCTTGCGTTTGGAGAAACTTTTACAGATTATATGTTTGAATGTGATTTTATTGATGGACAATGGAAAAATCCAACAATAAAACCTTATCAACCATTAACAATAAGCCCTGCAGCTCGTGTATTTCATTATGGTCAAGCCATTTTTGAAGGCATGAAGGCCTATAAAGATGAAAATGATCATGTGTTTTTATTTAGGCCTGATCAAAATTTTGAACGTTTAAATAAATCTGCTGTACGATTAGCAATTCCTAAATTACAAAAAGAGGTGTTTTTTGAAGGTTTAAGTACACTTATAAATTTAGAACGTGATTGGATTAAAAAAGGTATTGGTAACTCATTATACTTACGTCCATTTATTATTGCTACAGAACCTGCTTTATCAGCATCACCTGCGGCAAATTATAAATTCATGATTATTTGTTGTCCTGCAAGTGCCTACTACAAAAGTGAAGTTCGTGTACTTTTTGCTGAAAAATATAGTCGTTCGGCAGATGGAGGTGTTGGTTTTGCTAAAGCAGCTGGAAATTATGCTGCGCAATTTTACCCAACAGTTTTAGCTAATAAAAGAGGGTATCAACAAATAGTATGGACCGATGCTAGTTCTCATAAATATTTAGAGGAAGCTGGAACAATGAATGTGTTTTTTAGAGTTGGAGATACTTTATTAACAGCTCCTAATAATGATCGTATTTTAGATGGTGTGACACGAAAGAGTATAATTCAAATTGCAAAAGATAACAACATTAAAGTTGAAGTAAGAGACATTAGTGTAAACGAAATAAAAGAAGCTGCAAAAAACGGAGCGCTAAAAGAAATGTTTGGAGCAGGTACTGCAGCAGTGATTAGTCCTATCTCAGCATTTGAGCATGACAAAGACGTTTTTGAACTACCAAAGCAAGAGCATTCTTATGCAAGTATTCTTAAAGACAAACTTTTAAAGATTCAATATAATATTGATGACGACAAACACAATTGGAGATATAAAATTTAAAAAAAAGAGAAGCAAATGCTTCTCTTTTTTTATGACTCTAATATATTTTTAATATTGGGTTTAAAATAACTAGGTCCCTTTAATACTTTTCCATCTTCTCTGTAAATAGGTTGTCCATCAG
>CAZECB010000237.1:0-4073 GCA_964510745.1 uncultured Flavobacteriaceae bacterium
TGTTGTTTAAAATTGATATAATCATCTTTAGTGAAATTTCTTATATTACGCTTTCTAATTGCAGCCCACCACGCTCTAAAATATGCAGGCGTTAATTGTAACTGTGGATTAGTTTCAAATAATAACTTTTCTAAATTTTTATCTTTAGTCGCTTCACCTAACTTCACAAAATATTCTAAATTCACCATCGTTGGTGATTGGTAAGTATTGTTTTCAATCAGTACTTTGGCTAAAGTTTCAATTTCTTGATCAGTAAACTTAAAATCATCATAATTAGTCAATGTATTTCCAATGCCAAATAAATGTTCAATAGACCCTAAACCAGCTTCAGCATCAGAAATTTGATTCATGTCTGCTGGGATATGCCCAGAAGTTACAATGCCCTTTTCTTTTGAATATCTAATAATATCTTTAAATACGTCTGAAGGAATATTTTGAAATAATTTAACTACTTCAATTCCTTCAGAAATTAAAGAATCTAATACGGGTTGCACATCTTCTAATTCATTAATAACAACAGAACTAGGGAAACGTACTCTAGCACCTTCAATAATTACACCTGAAGATATAATTCTAGGTCCGACAATAGTTTTATTTTCAATTTGTTGTTGCCAATGTTTAATGAGTTTATGGTTAGTGATACCTAAATCCCTAAGCCCTGTAACACCATACATAATAAACATTGGTAAAATATCTATGTCTGTATAAGATCTTATATGTGCATGCATATCCCAAAGACCAGGGATGATGTATTTATTAGTGCCATCAAGAATTTGACTTGATTCTAGATTCACTTCATTATGAGGAACGATATTTTGGATTTTATTAGTATTAATAATAATATCCATGTGTTTAGACAGCGTTCCGTTTTCAACATTTACAATATTTATGTTTGACAGAATTACATCTCCTGTTTTGGTTTCTTTACAATTATATAAAAAGAAGAATAGGATAGAAATGACAAGTAAATGACGCGGCATATTAAAATTCATAACTGTATTTTTTAAAATATAAATTGATGATTATTTTATTGGATATAATTTTTGCTCAAATGATAGTAAAAAGAATCCTTTAAATATTTGTTTAGCACGCTCACGCTCTTTAGATGTAATAGGGTTATTATCTAATAAGAGCCCTTTAAAAGATGCTTTTTTAGTTTTAAATTCTACGGGAATATGAGAGATATTGTTATTGTTAATGTGAATCATCAATAAAGATTTCATATTTGTTAACTCTTTAGGAAGTTCTTTAAATTTATTGTAGCCAGCATGAATAACCCATACGTTAGACATACCTGATAAAGTTTCAGGAAATTCAGATAAATTATTATGATCAATATAAAAAAAACGAATTTGGTTTAGAGCATTTATAGTAGTGGGTAATTTATCAAGATTATTGTGATCTAACCAAACGGAATATAATTTGGGAAGTTTTCCTAGATACTGATAACTCGTTTCATCTGATAATTCATTATAGGATAAGTTTAAATCTCTAAGAGAAGTTAAATTTGAAATAGAAGCAGGTAATGAACTAATTTTATTTCCTTTTAAATTTAAAAATGATAATGGTAAACTATTAATTAATTGTAATGTTTTACCTATCTCTAAATCAATATTATAAGCCAAAGATAATTGCTTTAAATTTTCAAAACGACGTATGGATTCTGGCAATTTAGAAATAGAAAGGCTATCTAAAATTAAAACCTCTAATCTTTCAGGGTTTTTAATACTTTGAAATACTTGATTTAAGTTGATAGTTGAATTTCCTGTTAAATCTAACATTTTAAGAGACGGAAGTGTAGTTACTGTATTAGGTATTTTACTTAAATTTTGATGGCTTAAGTCTACACGATGAATTTTTGACGACTTTATAGAAGTGTCATCAATATCTGTAACCGTTTTACTATAAAACTTAGTATAACTTGAACAGCTACTAAATAATAGAATATTGATTAATAAACCGAAAAAAACAATTTTATGTTTAATCATCACTAGTTTCATTATAAAATACATTACCACTCACTTCAAAAAATAATTTATCTTTTGCTTCAACATTCCAAGGAAAACGCGGGTTTAATCCATAACCATCATGTAATAGATTTTGTATGTAAGCACCTGCTTTTTGACTGTTAACACCAAGCTTTGTATACAGTGAATATTCATTATTTTGATATAACCCATATCCGTATACATTACCATAAAACAAATTTTTAAAAGGAGGTAAGGTATACCAAACATTCTTGCGGCGATCATCAGAATTAATAGGATTTCTAGGGGATAAACTATAATTAGGGCGTGCTGTAAACAAATCAACTACAAATCCAAATTGATAAATAGTATTGTTATTTTGAATGTTTGTAAATCCAATATTTAAAGACCCTGTAGATGCATAATCAGTACCTTGCCCATTAAATATTCTAATTTTCAAATCGTTTTTAAAATTAAGATGAAGGCTATGATTAGCATTACTAAAACGTAGTATAAAAGCCCCTTTCCTTAAGCCATATGATTTTAAGTTTCCTGGTAAATAGTCTTTTCCAAATCCAAATCCAAATCCGTTAAATCCACCTTCTCCTTCTGGATTAAATAATAATGCAGTATTCGTTTTTGATACTGAAGATCCAAGTAGATTACTGTTTTTTCCAATTCCACCTAAAGCAAAAAATTCATAAGAATATGCTAACCCAGATTGTTTAACGGTATGACGTTTTAAAAATGAGTAGGTAGCAAAAGATAAACCACTTTCAATAGAAATATCACCATAATTAGCAGTTCCAAAACCAAAAACACCAATTTTTAGCCACTGATTTTGATTACCAAGAGTGATTTCAGTCTTTAATAAAACTCCCGCATCGACATTAAAACGTTGGGCAAAAGAGAAGTATGAAAACAAGTATAACAAGTAAAAAAAGAATCTTCTTGAGATATTTGTTGTCATAGTTTTAAAAATTATTTTAGTAGTCGTAGTTGTATACTAATTGGTTACAATTTAGCTATAAAAAATACTATAAAGCAGTATATTTGAAATCGAATATTGAAAATTATCGAAATGAAAAGAATACAGTTATTTTTGTGCATACTACTCTTAATATTTGTTAGCGCTTGCAAAGAAGAAAATAAAGAAAACCATGCACTTCAGATGAAAGAAGTTATGGAAGTACATGATGCACTTATGCCAAAAATGGGTGTTATTGGAAGCTTAATCACAAAACTTAATAATAGCCCTGATTCTTTGAAAAACCAATCTGTTGTTAATGAATTAAAGGCATCACATGAATCTATGATGAATTGGATGCAAGGTTTTGGAGAACGTTTTACTTCTGAAGAAATTTTAAAAGGAAAAGCATTAACTAAAAAAAAGCAAGAGTGGTTAGATGAAGAACAAAAAAAAGTAAAAGCTTTAGAATATAAAATGCTAGAGAGTATCAAAATAGCAAAAGAATTGGTAGAAAATTAAAATATACTATGTTTTTATGTTAAATATTTTTTAATTTTTAAATATAAGTTGTTTTTCTTTTTTAGTTTCAGTATGTTTAACTCCATTATTAAAACCAAAGTAAATATTTATGAGTATTGTAGAAGAAGCTCTTGAGTTTGAAGCTGCTAAAATGAGCAAGATGACCACGAGTGATAGAGTGCAAGCTTCCAGAGAAGCAAAACGTATTATTTTAGCTGTTAATGAAATTTATAAAGAAACGAAAGATGAAGAGCTAATGAATATTATGAAGCGCTTAACAGCTAAGAAGCAACAAATTGAGAAACGATTAAAAGGGAGACCTGATGATGGTATATAACAATTAAAATTATTAAAAACCCACAATGAAAATTGTGGGTTTTGTTTTTGTAAAGAATGATTTTTATAAAAAACAACCTGCATTTTAGCATTATTCACGCCTGTTATCTCTACTGTTCTAGAGGTAAGGTTTGATTTATTTATCAAGGATATTTATAATGATAATACACAGAAAGCATCAATTTTTTTTTCAGATAATCAAAAGATTTTTTTCGAGTTTGTGTTTAGTTTAAAATAATGAGAACTGTCAACTATCTTGTCAACTTAAAAAATAAATCCCT
>CAZECB010000238.1:0-4043 GCA_964510745.1 uncultured Flavobacteriaceae bacterium
AGGATTGTCCTGAATTTGTTTCAGGAACAAACATGGTAATCTTTTAAATTGAATTTTGATTTTTGAGATTGCCATATCATTGAAACATGACTCGCAATAACGTAAAAAAAATCACTTTTAGTGAAACTAATAAACTATATAAAACGCAATAAAATAAAATCAGGAGTATTATTTATACTCTTGATTGCTTATTATTTCTGTTTACCAAAACAATTATTTAAAGATCCAACTGCAACCGTTATTGAAAGTAATGATGGACAACTTCTAGGAGCGTTTATAGCCAAAGATGGACAATGGCGTTTTCCTCATAATGATACTATTCCTGAGAAATTTAAGCAATGTTTACTTCTTTTTGAAGACGAACATTTTTATAAACACCCTGGATTCAATCCTATTTCTATTTTTAAAGCGCTCAAGCAAAATATAAGTTCTGGCAAAGTTAAACGAGGCGGTAGTACCTTGACACAACAAACTATTCGTTTATCTAGAAAAGGGCAATCAAGAACGTATTTTGAGAAGTTTAAAGAACTTGTTTTAGCTACGCGTTTAGAGCTTAGAGCTTCTAAAGAACATATTTTAAGCCTCTATTCTAGCAATGCCCCTTTTGGTGGTAATACGGTTGGTTTAGATGCTGCAGCATGGCGCTATTTTAATAGAAACGCAGCCCATCTATCATGGGCAGAAAGTGCTACTTTGGCAGTACTCCCTAATGCCCCTAGTTTAATTTATCCAGGTAAAAATCAAGAACAACTACTTGTCAAACGTAATCAATTGCTCAAAAAGCTTTTAGGCAATGAAATTATAGATCAATTAACTTATGATTTATCTATAGCAGAAACGCTTCCTCAAAAACCCTATCCATTACCACAAATTGCCCCGCATTTACTACAAAAAATTGCTAAAACAAATTATGGAAAACGCATTAAAACCACTATAGATAAGCAATTACAAGAGCAAGCTAATCACATTGTCTCAAATCATTATTTAAAATTACGTCAAAATGAAATTCATAATATTGCAGTGCTCGTTTTAGATGTAAAAACACGAGAAGTATTAACGTATATAGGTAATTCCCCAACTAATAAAACGCATCAAAAAGATGTGGATGTTATTGATAAACCAAGAAGTACAGGAAGTATTTTAAAACCATTTTTACATGCTGCCTTATTAGATGCTGGAGAATTATTACCCAATACATTAGTTCCTGATATTCCAACACAATTTTCGAGTTATAATCCAGAGAATTTTAATAAAGAGTACGATGGTGCCGTATCTGTAAAACGTGCTTTATCACGTTCATTAAATGTACCCTCTGTACGTTTATTACAACAGTTTGGGCTAGACCGGTTTTATCATTATTTAAAACAATTACAACTTAACGATATTAAACACAATGCCAATCATTATGGCTTATCTTTAATTCTTGGTGGCGCAGAAAGTAATTTATGGGATCTCTGTAAAAGCTATGCGTCACTTTCTTCAACTTTAAATCATTTTAGCAAGAATTCAAGTCAGTATTATACTAATGAATTTTTAGAACCTACCTTTTTATCAAATACTGCTGTTGATTTTGGAGAACTCACTTCAGAAAAAACAGTTTATGATGCAGCTTCAATTTATTTAACCTATGAAGCGATGAAAGAAGTCAATCGTCCTGAAGGAGATGAAAATTGGCAGTTTTATGATTCATCAAAACAAATTGCATGGAAAACAGGAACTAGTTTTGGCTTTCGAGATGCTTGGGCTATTGGTACTACTAAAGATTATGTTGTAGGTGTTTGGGTTGGTAATGCTGATGGTGAAGGGCGACCAGGGCTAGTAGGTGTGCAAGCCGCAGCACCTATATTATTTGATGTGTTTGATGTGTTGCCTAATAGTGACTGGTTTTCAAAGCCTTTTGATGAAATGCAGGAAATTGAAGTTTGTACAAAAAGTGGATATCGCGCAACTCAAGTTTGCGAGCAAACTACATTAAACTATGTGCAGTTAAGTGGTTTGAAAACAAAACCTTGTCCGTTTCATGTTATTGCACATTTAGATAAAACTGAGCAACATCAAGTGAATTCATCTTGTGAACCTTTAACCAAAATAACAAATAAATCTTGGTTTGTATTACCGCCTCTAATGGCACACTATTATAGTAAAAAGAATCCGTTTTATAAACGACTCCCTAATTTTAGAGGGGATTGTTATGGTGAAAATGATATTGCTTTAGATTTTATTTATCCAAAGGAATCTACTAGTATTTTCCTTCCTAGAGATTTTGATGGCTCATCTAATGAATTGATATTAAAAGTAGCCTATTCAAATTCTGAAGCATCTTTGTTTTGGTATGTAGATGACACCTATTTAGGAACCACTAAAGAAATTCACGAGTTTGCTATTTTACCAGAAAAAGGGAATCATTTAATTACTGTTGTTGATGAATTAGGTAATGATATTAAGCGCTATATTGAAATTAAATAATTACGCGACACCAACAATACGCTCTAAAGGAATTAAAGTTGACTCCTTTAAAATCACATACTTACTAGTCACTCCCCAAATAGTAGTATTAACACGTTTATAGCCTTCATTATCTAAAAATAAAATCCCTACTTTTTCTTGTTCTAAATTACCTAAAGCCATTCCTTGTTTCATCATACGGCAACGCTCGCTTTGCTCTTCTATAGAATTTAAAACTTCTTCTTTAGGAAATTGTAAATTTTTGATTTCTTCTTTGTTTACGGTTTCTATTCTTATACATTTCATAGCTTATTGTTTTTTATTGTTATATCTATAAGTTATGTAGTATATTTCAAGTAATAATTACACAAAAAGTATTTTTTAACTAAATATTCTGATTTATTAATCGATTATAATGCGAAAAATTTAGCGAAGTGGAAAGCCTTTTCCTGCCCACCATGGATGAAGCTCAATGACCAAACACCCTGCTTTAACCATTGGATCTGAGTTAGCTAAACTATCTGCCATTTGTAATGTTGGTGTGTTATAAATGGTAATCCCTCTAATATCTCCATCATCTCCAAAAGGTCCAGAAATATCTGCATATCCTAAATCATACATTTTCCCTAAATGCGCTTGATGTGCTTCTTGTAATTTTACAGCTTCTTCTTCAGATTGATTTCTATTTGGCCCTCTTTTTAAAAATGCGATAAAATATTTTTGCATAATAATAGTATCTCCTATTGCTTCATCAACATAATCAAATGTTTCAAAACCATCAGTTTTTAATTTTGCTAATGTTTCTTTTACTGAAGGATTTATTCTCGTTTCAATTATGTTACTTAATTCTGTTTCATTTTTCACCTGTTTACAATTAGTGATTAAAAGAAATCCGCTTAAAATAAAGGTTAATTGTTTCATATTATTTCCAATTTTTATAAGGTTGTTTACTTAATTGTGAATTGTAATATTTTGATTCTCCTGTGACTTCTTTTCCTAACCAAGATGGTTTTTCAAACACTTCATCTTCATGATTGAGTTCAACCTCAGCAACAATTAATCCTTTATTATCACCAAAAAATTCATCAACTTC
The DNA here is from genome assembly GCA_964510745.1 of uncultured Flavobacteriaceae bacterium. GTDB lineage: Bacteria > Bacteroidota > Bacteroidia > Flavobacteriales > Flavobacteriaceae > AU392. The sequence continues at coordinate 3,539 of CAZECB010000238.1, forward strand.
ATATGTGTAATTCCCAATCAGGATTTCATATCGTATTTTATCAATTAGCCCTGTTTCGCAAAGCGGAAATAAGACTTCTGCATCTGTTTTTGAAATCTCTTTTTCCCATTCAAAACGTGACAACCCGTCGTTAGTAGATTGGCCTTTTACTGTTAAAAACCCTTTTTTTCCTTTAAGTCTTACTCTAACGGTTCGAGATTTATCTGTATTTAAAAACCCTTGAATAATTCGTGTTTGATTTCTCGATTCTGTTTTAAAAGCTTCAGAAGTGACTAAAAATTTACGCTCTATTTCTATTGGCATGGGTTATATATTTAATTATTCACTCTTTTAATCTTTAAATTATAGCGTTAAATTTACAGGATGTCTAGTGATTTACCAATTCGAAAAATAATTCATGTGGATATGGATGCTTTTTATGCCTCTGTAGAGCAACTAGATCATCCTGAATTACGTGGTAAAGCATTGGCTGTTGGTGGAAGTGAAAAACGGGGTGTGGTAAGTG
>CAZECB010000239.1:0-3997 GCA_964510745.1 uncultured Flavobacteriaceae bacterium
GGACTTTTAAGATTTTAAATTTTTTAGATTCTTTGCTAAACAGGTAAAAGAAATCATTAAATAAAAAGAATGCTTCAAAATCTTTTGATGAGATATCTTTAGGGAGTGTAAAAGAAATTTTTAGAGGTTTTATAAATTGAGATTCTGTATCTAAAATATTGACTTTAATGATATTGAAATGCTTTCGCTTTTTTGAATTATTTCCAAAGTCACCAATATATAAATTACCGTATTCATCTGAAGTTAAATCTTCCCAATCTTTGTTCTTAGCATCAATGTTTAATGTGTTTATAATTTCACCTTTAGAGTTTACACCATATAGCTTTGCACTATTTCCGCTATCGTTATTCATCCAAATTAAGTCAGAACCTCTAATAGTTTCGGTACCAGAAACTTCCTTTAAAGTGTTAGGTAAATCGCCAATTACAGTTAAACTCCCTGTATGACAACTCATACTCAATAATAATAAAACAGATAGTAATTTATTCACTTTAAATAATGATTTAAATAATAGTAAATTTACACAGTTTTAAATATAAATGAGCTATAAAAATGTTATAATAGTAGGTGGTGGTGCAGCGGGCTTCTTTGCAGCAATTAATATTGCAGAACAAAATCCAGAATTGAGCATCACTATTTTAGAACGAGGTAAGACAGTTTTAAATAAAGTAAAAGTGTCAGGTGGAGGGCGATGTAATGTTACTCATGCTGAATTTGCACCATCAGAATTGACTCAAAATTATCCTCGAGGTGAGAAAGAATTACTAGGTCCTTTCCATAAGTTTATGACAGGAGATACTATTGAGTGGTTTGAAAAACGTGGTGTTGCTCTTAAAATTGAAGATGACGGACGTATGTTTCCTGTATCAGATTCTTCGCAAACAATTATAGATTGTTTTTTAAATGAAGTAAAGCGATATAAAATAGAAGTACTAACCAATCATTCTGTAAAACAGATTGAAAACGTAGAGGAAAGGTGGCAATTAAAAACTAATCAAGGTGCTTTTAGTGCTGATAAACTATTAGTAGCGACAGGAAGTAATACCAAAATATGGAATATAATGACACATTTAGGGCATCATATTTCACACCCTATACCTTCATTATTCACGTTTAATATAAAAGATAAACGCATTAAAGATATCCCTGGTGTTGTAGCACAAAACGTTGAAATAAAAGTTATTGATACGTCTTTAGAATCTTCAGGGCCATTACTAATCACACATTGGGGAATGAGTGCACCAGCTATTTTAAAATTGTCGGCTTTTGGTGCTTTAGAACTAGCTAAACGTGATTATCAATTTCAAATTGAAGTTAACTTTATATCGAAGTCACATACAGATACCTTAGAATATTTGAAAACTATAAAACAAGACACCTCTAAGAAAAGAGTCATAAAATCAACACTATTTGAGTTGCCAAAGCGCTTATGGCAGCAATTAGTTTTAGCTGCAGATATGTCTGATGACATAAAATGGGCAGATGTAAATAAAACACAATTACATCAGTTAACCAATCAACTTACAAAAGCTGTTTTTCAAGTCCATGGAAAAAGTACATTTAAAGAAGAATTTGTCACAGCAGGAGGTATTGACTTAAAAGAAATTAATTTTAAAACCTTTGAAAGTAAACTGTATAAAAATTTATTTTTTGCAGGTGAAGTTTTAAATATTGATGCTGTCACAGGAGGGTTTAACTTTCAAAATGCATGGACAGGTGCTTTTATAGCAGCAAAACAAATTTCAAAATGAAAACCTATATAGCGTTGTTAAGAAGCATTAATGTTGGAGGGAAAAATAAAGTTCCGATGGCTGAATTAAGAGCACTATTGACTAGGTCTGGTTTTAATAATGTGAGAACGTACATTCAAAGTGGTAATGTGATTTTAGAAACTTCAAAACCACTAAATGAAGTTAAAGAGCTTATTAAAACAGTCATAAAAACTCATTTCGGATTTGAAATCACAGTTTTAGTGAAAACAAATAATGAATTACAACTAATTTATGATAGGTGTCCTTTTGTTCAAAACGAAAAAGAAAAAAGTTATTTTATGATGTTAGATACTATACCTAATCAAGAATTGATAGATGAAGTTAAAAAGTTATCTTATGAAGGTGAAGCATTTCATATTATAGAAAACTGTATTTATTTTTATAGTAAAAATGGATATGGGCGCACAAAATTTAATTCAAATTTCTTTGAAAGTAAACTAAAAGTCTCTGCATCAGCAAGAAATTATAATACTATGATGAAGTTGTTATCTTTGTCCTCTAGAACTTAAAAATTAATGACAATACATAATTTTATTCCTCAAAAGTACACCAATGAAATTGAACGTGGTTCAGTAACATGGTCATCACCAAGTAATATAGCATTAGTGAAATATTGGGGTAAGAAAGAATATCAAATTCCTGAAAACCCATCCGTTAGTTTTACACTAAATCATTGCAAGACAATAACCACGCTTGGTTTTTCAAAAAAAGAAACTAATGCTAATTTTTCTTTTGAAGTGTTTTTAGAAGGTGAGAAAAAAGACGATTTTAAACCAAAAATAGAAACGTTCTTTAATCGTATAGAAACCTATATACCGTTTTTAAAATCCTACCATCTCAAAATAGAAACCTCAAATACATTTCCACATAGTTCTGGTATTGCATCATCAGCTTCTGGGATGAGTGCTTTGGCATTGTGTTTAATGAGTCTAGAAAAAATGCTTTCAGAGGACGCTATTTCTGAAACATATTTTAATCAAAAAGCTTCGTTTTTAGCACGTTTAGGTTCTGGTAGTGCATGCAGGAGTATTGAAGGTGATTTGGTTGTTTGGGGAAAACATCAAAAGATTGATGGGAGTTCAGATTTATTTGGAATTAAATATACTGACGAAGTACATGATAATTTCAAAAACTATCAAGACACCATTTTATTAGTTGATAAAGGTGAAAAGCAGGTCAGTAGTACCGTTGGGCACAATTTAATGCACGGTCATCCGTTTGCTAAACAACGGTTTGAACAAGCTCATGACAATATTTATAAGCTTAAAACAATTTTAAAATCAGGAGATTTAAAATCGTTTGTTAAGCTCATTGAAAGTGAAGCATTAACCCTCCATGCGATGATGATGACTAGTATGCCTTATTTTATTTTAATGAAACCTAATACGTTGGAGGTTATTAATAAAATATGGAAATTTAGAGAAATCTCTGGCTGTGATTTAGGATTTACGCTAGATGCAGGCGCTAATGTACATGTATTGTATCCAGAAAAAGATATAGATAAAGTTTTGGAATTTATTAAGAACGAGTTAGTTGCATATTGCCAAAACGGTCACTATATTTGTGATAGTATAGGTTTTGGTGCCCAAATAGTTAATAAGTAATAATGAAGAATTAAAAAATTATTCATTATGAAACAAAATATTATTAAAGAGAAAAGCTTCAATTTTGCTATAGATATTGTTAATTTATACAAAGAGCTTTCAGGTATTAAGAAAGAGTTTGTAATGTCGAGACAATTACTTAAATCTGGTACATCAATTGGAGCTAATATTAGAGAAGCAGAGAGTTTGCACAAAGTAAAGCTGATTTTATAAATAAAATGTCAATTAGTTTAAAAGAAGCTAATGAAACAATTTATTGGTTAGAGTTGCTTTCTAAAACAAAATACATTGATGATAAAACGTATAATAATTTTAAACCAAAATCAGAAGAAATATTAAAATTATTAGTTAGTATTGTAAAATCGTCAAAACAGTGATTTTAATTATTATTTTTTCATTTTTCATTAATATATGAAAGGACCACTTTTTTATTCAAAAATATTACTCTTCGGAGAGTATGGAATCATCAAGGACTCTAAAGGATTATCCATCCCTTATAACTTTTACAATGGTGCATTAAAAACAGATGAAAATCCTTCAGAGAGTGCTTTAGCATCCAATAGAGGTTTGACTTTATTTGTTGAACATTTAAAAGAAATGAATACAGAATTGGTTCAATTT
>CAZECB010000240.1:0-3981 GCA_964510745.1 uncultured Flavobacteriaceae bacterium
CTAGTTTTAAAAAACAACAAATCACCCTTGATTACATCTCTCAAACGAATCTTTTTGCCTTCATTAGCCATTAAATAAGAAACTCTAGGGATTAATATGTTCTCGCTTTGATAAGCTAAATAAATTAACCCAGAACAATCTAATCCTTTTTTGTCTGTACCTCCGTATTTATATTTAGTGCCTTTAAAAGTTTTAGAATAGTCTACAATTTTATCCGCTTTATAAATTTCTGAAATTTTATTAGAATTTACAATAGCTGTTTCTTTTTTAGAAACCTTTATAGCACGTTTTGAAGATTTACATGATGTAAAACAAACTAATACTACCAGAATAAAGTATATGTATCTCATAATTTAACCTATAGCATTAAAAATGAGCTGCGCAGCATTCTTACTGGCACCTCTACCTCCTAATTTTTTTTCTAGTTCATAATAATCTAAAAATTGTTGTTCACGTTTTTCACCTTCTAAAATAAGTTTTAATTCATGAGTTAAACGTTTTTTAGTAAAATCATTCTGAATCAATTCTGTAACAACTTCTCGATCCATAATTAAATTTACCAAAGAAATAAATTTTAAAGTAATAATGCGTTTTGCTATTTGATAGGATACATTGCTAGCTTTATAACAAACTACTTGAGGTACTTTAAAAAGTGCAGTTTCTAAAGTAGCTGTTCCTGAAGTTACTAATGCTGATGAAGAGACATTAAGTAAATCATAGGTTTTGTTAGAAATAAAAGCAACATCTTGAGATTGTATAATGGATTTGTAAAAACTAAAATCTTGACTTGGTGCCCCTGCAATAACAAATTGGTAGTTCGTAAAATCAGAAACAACACTTAACATTACCGATAACATTTTCTTTATTTCTTGTTTCCTACTACCTGGCAGCAATGCAATAATAGGCTTGTCACTTAATTTATGTGCTGTTCTAAAAACAGATTCATCAATAAGCTTTCTATCAGATATGGCGTCAATTAAAGGGTGACCAACAAAGTTAACTTCGTAATTGTATTTGTCATAAAAGGCTTTTTCAAAAGGTAAAATAACGTACATGGCATCCACATCCCGCTTTATTTTTTCAACACGCCCAGCTCTTGATGCCCAAACTTGAGGGGAAATATAATAATGTGTTTTATATCCGTTAGTTTTTGCCCAATTGGCAATACGTAAATTAAATCCAGAATTATCAATAAAAATAATAACGTCAGGCTGATATACTTGAATATCTTGTTTACAGAATTTTATAAGGCCAAGAATTTTTCTTAGATTCATAATAATCTCTGCAAACCCCATAAAAGAACGTTCTTTATAGTGTTTTACTAAATTATCATCAACAGCATACATTAGATCACCACCCCAAAACCGAAACTCAGCGCTATTATCAGTATCTTTTAATGCTTTCATTAAGTTAGAGCCATGTAAATCTCCCGAAGCTTCTCCTGCTATGATGTAATACTTCATTAGTGATTAAAATTTAACAGCAAAAGTGAAAATAGCAATAAAAATAGTCGCTAATAGAACACCTCTAGCACGATAGTCTTGTTTCTTTTTTATAAAAATAAAAAAAGCTATTAAATTTAATATAGCGCCTAAGCTTATTAATTTTCCTATAAAATCTTCAGAAATTGCTGCTTTAATAACTTTTACAAAGTCATCACCTTTTCTATATCCAAATAAAGATGAGGTTATATAAAGTCCAATTGCATTTGCAATCAAACCTACTAAAATACCAATAATTAGTTCTTTTCTATGCATTTAAATCCCATGAATTTAGTTGTTGTATATAATAATGAGCGGTTAAATCAAATTGTATTGGTACTAAAGAAATATAACCATTTTCTAAAGCCCATTCATCTGTATCTTCTCCTTTGTCTAAGTTTTTAAATTCACCAGCAAGCCAATAATAATCACGGCCTTGAGGGCTTTTACGTTTGTCAAATTTCTCTATCCAGTTTCCTTTTGCTTGTCGACATATTTTTATGCCTTTAAAATCAGTATCTATTTTTGGAAAATTTACATTAAAAACAATACCGTTAGGCATTTTGTTTTTTAATGCGTTTTTTACAATAGTATCAACGTAAGGTTCTAGTTTTTCAAAGTTTATATTCCAATTAAAATCACATAACGAAAACCCTATAGCAGGAATTCCTTCGATACCAGCTTCAATAGCAGCACTCATCGTTCCAGAATAAATGACATTTATAGATGAGTTAGATCCGTGATTAATACCAGAAACACATAAATCTGGTTTTCTGTCTAATAGCTCATGAATAGCAAGTTTAACACAATCAGCAGGTGTTCCAGAAGTGCTATATTCTTTTTGAGTACCTTTGTCAATATATTCACGTTTTGAATAAAGTGTGTCATTAACCGTTATAGCATGCCCCATTCCGCTTTGCGGACTATCTGGAGCAACGACTACAACATCACCAATATTGAGCATAACTTTAATAAGTGTACGAATACCTGGAGCAGTAATGCCATCATCATTTGTAACTAAAATTAAAGGTTTTTTTTGCATACAATAAGCTCAATAATTGTTTTAACAAAAGTAAGTAAATTCAATTTGAATTTTTTATTTTACATCGTTTAACAAAAAATTAGTAGCGATAAATAAAGGTTGGCATAGTTTTTTCTTTATTTTAGTTGAATAATAATTGAATTAAGATTAAAAACATGGTTTAAAATTCTAAATTAATAGATATTTATCATGTAAATTTGAATAGACCCCAAAATATATAATATATGAAAAGGAATTACAATATTTTATTACTCACATTACTTTTAGCATTTGCATCTTGTAGCTTTACATCAAAAAAGATTGATGATGATAATGATAAGGATAAAATTTTAATAAAGTTAATTACTTATGTGATCGATGAAGGTCATTTTAGCCCTAAGGATATAAATGATGATTTTTCTGAAAATGTTTACGATGATTTTTTAAATCAGATCGACCCGTTTAAAAGGTATTTTTTAAAATCTGATATTAAAGAATTTGACAAATATAGAAAAGAGATAGATGACCAATTAAAATCTTATGATGTATCTTTCTTTAACTTAGTTCATGAACGTTTATTAGAGCGTCAAGCAGAGTCTAAAATCATTTATACAGAAATATTAAGTAAGCCTTTTGACTTTGATAAAAAAGAAAGTTATAATTCTGATTATGAAAATTTAGATTTTACATCTACTGAAAAGAGTTTAAAAGAGCGTTGGAGGCAACAATTAAAGTTTTCTGCAATCTCTAATTATCATGATATATTAGAAGAACAAGAAGATGAGTATGAAGCCTCTTTAAATGGTGAAGGAAAAGCTGAAGGTGCAGAAAAGAAATCACTAAAAGAAATTGAAGAAAAGGCAAGAGAGCTAACATTAACCTCTTTAAATGAGCTGTTCTCTTTTATTGATGATAGACGACGTGAAGATTGGTTTTCTGTATACATTAATGCTATTGTAGAAGAATTTGATCCACATACATCTTATTTAGCACCAACAGACAGAGATCGTTTTGATTTTCAAATGTCAGGTAAATTAGAAGGGATTGGAGCACAACTTCAAAAACGAATTGATAAAATATCAGTAACGTCATTAGTATCTGGTGGACCAGCATGGAGACAGAATAAATTAGAAGTTGGTGATATAATATTAAAAGTAAAACAGGAAGATGAAGATGAAGCTGTGAGTATTATTGGAATGCGAATTGATGATGCTGTAAAACTAATTAAAGGCCCAAAAGGAACTAAAGTAACGTTAACACTTAAAAAAACAGATGGGTCTATTGAAGATTTAACCATTACAAGAGATATTGTTGAAACGGAAGAGACGTATGCTAAAACATCAATAGTAGAAAAAGAAGGTAAGAAATTTGGAGTGATTAACCTACCAGGTTTTTATGCTGATTTTAAAGATTATAGAAAGCGTAATGCGGCAGCAGATGTTAAAAAAGAAATAGCGCGTTTAAAAGAACAAAGAATGG
>CAZECB010000241.1:0-1075 GCA_964510745.1 uncultured Flavobacteriaceae bacterium
AACTCATCACCTACATGATCCACACGTACATCGTTTAAATTGCTTCCTGCTTCAATAATCTGAACTAAATTTTTATTGGCAATTAAGGCCTCAAGTGATCTGTCTTTAGCAGTTGAATTACCTTTAGCATACCAATCTGCATCGTAATACATCTGTCTGAGTAGGGCAGTAGTACCCATAATAGAAGATGGGTATACTTGACGAGACGCAACACTTCTACTCAGTGATAAGTACTGCGCTGAACGACCATCTAAAATACGTTCAGAATCACCACCTTCATCAGTTAATGCTATTAAAGCTCCAGTACCTCTAACCACCCCGTCTTGCATGTGTGTATTAACCACGCCAAACCCCACTTTCTTTAAATTGGTAGCTGATTTGCTATCAAATTTAAATTGGTCAATGGCATTTTGCTCTGGCATGATATGGTCATTCCAATAAAAACCTTCTCGACCAGCATCGTATTGTGGTCTTCCATTACCATCTGCACGTTGTGGAGTTTTAATACCAAACCCAGAATACGCATCAATAAAAGATGGATAAATACTTTTTCCAGAAAGATCAACCACCACCGCATCAGTAGGGATAGTAACAGATTTTCCTGTAGCGATTACTTTCCCTTCTTTAATAAGAAGTGTACCTTTATTAATTATTTGAGTAGGTGTTACATAAATTTTAGCATTGGTAAATGCTGTATAGTTGGTGTTTTTTGATTTTACACCGTCATTTTTGGGGAAGTGTTCTTGTGCTGTTAGTATATAACTACACAAAAATAGTATTGCAAAGAGATACTTTTTGATCATATTTTGTTAGTGAAAAAATTAGACCTGTAAAGATACTGAATAAGAACTTTTGTTACTGATGAGATTATTTTTTTAACATTTAAAAATTTGTTTTCATTATTATTATTGAGTCATAATAACTTTAAAACCAATTTAATTATGATTAAAAAAATGTTTAGCCTTTTGTCTGCGGTAATGTTAATGTTAAGTGTAACGAGTATGACTACTTACAGTAATGACAGTGAATCTTTATATATAAATGATTTTGATTATCGTGATTGTCTATCTGATGC
>CAZECB010000241.1:1085-3977 GCA_964510745.1 uncultured Flavobacteriaceae bacterium
GCTGGCTTTTCTGAGAGGTCATCTGTATGTCTTGGAGGTGTTTTTTTCCTTTTGTGTACCGGAGAGCAAACAGAGGTATCTGATGAAGTGATTGATGGATGTCTTGAATTATGAAATGATAATAAAAGAACTTAAACTCCCTATGTTTAACTTTGAAGTTTTTAATAAAATTATCATTCTGGCATTTTTGAGAATCTAAAATAAATAAAATTCTATGCCTTTAGCTTGATAGATGGTTTTAATATATCTTTTCTTGCTGTATTTTAGTGTTTAATAATAATCTATGATAAATTTTTATGTATATCTGTAATACATCATATTTAATAAATTATACATAAATTGAAGAAAAAACATCTATGAATATTTTTAGTTTTACAGCTCATTTTGATAGCGAAGCCTCTTGTATTTCCCATTTTAAGTCCGAACGTGATAAGTTAGGTGTTATCTGTAAATGTGGTAATACAGAACATTATTGGATAAAAAGTCGCCTTAGCTATGAATGTAAAAAGTGTAAAAAACGACAAACATTAAAGAGTGGTACTATATTACAAGATTCTAATCTTTCGTTTTTGATTTGGTATAAAACTATGTTTTTATTAAGTGCTACCAAAAAAGGTTTCTCCTCCAAAGAAATACAAAATCAATTTGGATTAAAGCGTTATGAACCTGTATGGGCTATGGTTCATAAACTACGTAAAGCAATGGGTAATAGAGATGATAAATACACCTTGGAAGGGATGATAGAAATGGATGAAGGGTATTTTACAGTAGAATCTTCTGAAATAGAAAAATCAAAAGCAATAAGAGGTCGTGGAGCTGTTGGTAAACAAAATGCAGCTATTATGGCAGAGTCTACACCTTTAGAAAACATAGAAACAGGGCAGTCTGAACGTCAACCTAGGTGCTTTAAAACTAAAGTGTTAACTAGCCATACTTCGAATGAAGTTAATGATACTGTAGTGGAGAATATTGATGAAAAAAGTATTGTATTTACAGATAAGAGCACCTCATATGTTGATATAGCGGATTTTGTTGAATTACACATTACTGAAAAATCAAATAAGCAAACCACTAAAGAAACACTCAAGTGGGTACATATTACTATTAGTAATGCAAAACGAAATTTACTAGGAAATTATCATAAGATAAAAGGAAAATATCTTCAGTTATATCTAAATGAATTTATTTATAAGCTTAATCGAAGATATTTTGGAGATAAACTATTCAATAGACTGGTTATAGCTAGTATTACAGGAGTATGATATATTGCGGATATACATTAAATTTTATACTATTTAAATGAAAATAAAAACGTGTTATTTATTTGTGCTATTTATTTCGAGTATTTGTTTTTCACAAAATACAGGAAGAATTACTTACAAGTCAACTATCGCAAAAACTAGTGTAGATGAAAGTGCCTCAGATTTTAAAAAGAAACTTGTTGATTTTTTAAATGATATGAAAAAAATTAAAGATAGTATTCCTTTAAATTTAGATTTTAAAGGAAAAGAATTTGTGTTTTATCCAGATAAGCAAACTAATATTGGTCTTTCAGATAAAAGAGGTTATAAATCCGCTATTAAGTCTTTTAATAACTATTATAGAAATGATAATACACAAATAGCTTTAGAAGAAATTAATTCTGAAGATAAATCATATTTAGTTAGTTCAAAAACAATTGATGTAAATTGGATTATGACTAATGAAACAAAAATTATAGGTGAATACAATTGTATTAAAGCAACTACTACTGTTTGGACTCATAAGTTAACTAAAGGTAAGTATGAAAAAACTATTGAAGCTTGGTTTACCCCAAGCATTCCTGTGAAATTAGGACCATTAAATTATGGTGATTTGCCAGGATTAATATTAGAACTAAAGGATGAAATATTCACCTATTATGTTACTGATATTAATTTAAATCCTAATTTTAAAATTGAAATTAAAAAACTTGAAAAGGGTAATTTAATTGATAAAAAAGAATTTCTTAACTCTCGTAAAACAATAACTAGAGAAAAACTTAAAGAATATATTGGAGGTTAATACATACTTTTTAAAATTTAGTCATTGTATTAAAATCCTGCTAATTTTAGCAGGATTTTCTTTTCAATTACAAGCACAACAAATTGTAGTTTCTGGTAAAATTACAGACAGTATACAAACACCTCTAGAGTATGCTAACATAATAGCTATACCAAAAATAAAAAGTCAAGATATAAAATTTGCGGTTACTAAAAGTAATGGAACTTATAAACTAGGGTTAGTGGCAAACCAGACTTATGAGGTTACTATTAGTCATTTAGGATATACTACTCAAATTATTAATATAACTTCAATACATGATGATGTCATTAAAAACTTTATACTTATAGATAACCAAAACGAGTTGGATGTTGTAGAACTAAACTATAAGCCACCTGTAATTGTAAAAAAAGATACTACTATTTATGATGTAAACCGTTTTGTAACAGGAGAGGAGCGCAAACTAAGGGGTGTACTTAAAAAATTACCAGGATTAGAAGTTGATAAAGCAGGTAATGTTACTGTATTAGGTAAAAAAGTGACTAAAGTTTTGGTTGAAAATAAAACCTTTTTTACTGGCGATAGTAAATTAGCAGTAAACAATATTCCGGCAGATGCTGTAGATAAGGTTGAAGTTTTAGATAATCATAATGATATAGCATTACTAAAGGATTTAGAAGACAGTGAAGACTTAGCTTTAAACATAAAATTAAAAGAAGATAAAAAAAAGTTTGCCTTTGGGGATATAGAAGCAGGTGGAGGTATAGAAGAACGCTATATAATACATCCCAATGTGTTTTACTATAGCCCAAAAACAAACATAAATTTTATTGGCGATTTAAATAATATAGGTGTAAAGAGTTTTAGTTT
>CAZECB010000242.1:0-3955 GCA_964510745.1 uncultured Flavobacteriaceae bacterium
GGTTTTTAAGACTTAATTTAATGGCGTTAATTTGAAGTAAAACTTCAGCTGTTTTTTTTGCAGTATTTTTATTGAAAAGCATAGCAACAAAATTACATAAAATTAATATTTTTACAATGTAAAATCTTTTTTAAAAAGTTAATGTATAAAGTTTTTGTAAACGACAAACCTATAATTTTGACTACCAAAAATGTAGAAAAAAGTGGGTTCACAAATTTTCCTCTAAAAGGTGTAGATATTGGAGAGATTATTTCACTTTTGGATAAAAAAAATACTGAAGGAGTAAAGCTGATACATAAAAAGAAAAAGAAACTTTTAAAAAAGTTTTTAAAATTATTACCTATTGTAATTGCTGGAGGTGGAAAAGTTTATAATGATGATGGTAAAATATTATTTATATACAGAAATAAAAAATGGGATTTACCTAAAGGGAAAATTGAGGGTAATGAGAGTATAGAACAAACTGCAATACGTGAAGTTGAAGAAGAAACTAAAGTAGAAGGTTTAAAAATTATTAAACCCTTACCAATTACTTATCATATATTTAAACGTAACGGAAAACATAAAATAAAGGTAACGCATTGGTATGAAATGAAAACCAGTTTTAAAGGTGCTTTAGAACCACAAGAAGATGAAGGCATCACTAAAGTTAAATGGTTGGGTAAAAAGAAAACAAAAAAAGCTTTAAAAAACTCTTATGCTAATATTAAACAATTGTTTAATTAAACCTTAAAATGTAATTTCTGTAGTTGGTAATAAAATATCTTCAAAATTCTTTATCCATTTACCACCTACTAATCGTTCACCATATTCATTAAATTCACCATTTTTAGTTTTTTGGAAAGTTAATCTATAATCCTCACCTCGCTTACAAATAAATTGCTGTTCTAAAAGTTGACATTTAAATGGTCGTGTGCCACTTTTCGTATATGAATTATAATAATAATGCATGTCATCTTTATTATAATACATAATGGTATGTAAGCTTAATACAGGAGTATCACCTCTAAAAGACCTATGTTTTAGTACTAAAAGTTCACCATTTAAATCATAACGTACTTTAGATAATACATCATAAGGCTTTGATTCATTTTTAGGATAACCACTTCCTGTACCTTTCCAATCACCAATTAAAAAAGAAAGTTTTGCCATGGCTTTTTGCTCTGTATTTTGTGCGAAAGATATAGATATAGTAAATATGAAAAATAGAATAAGTAGTTTAATGCTTTTATGGGTCATGTTTTAATGTGTTTATCTGGTCATAAAATTAAGATTTTTAAAGCTGAATTTTAAAATAAAGATAAAAGAATGTATTTTTAACCTATGAGCAAGACTATTACTTTTGAAGATTTTACAAAAACAGATTTACGAGTAGGAACTATTTTAGAAGTAGTAGATTTTCCAAAAGCGAGAAACCCATCCTACCAATTAACTATAGATTTTGGAGATTTAGGTATTAAAAAAACATCAGCTCAAATTACGACGCTTTATAAAAAAGAAGACCTGTTAAATAGACAAATTGTTGCGGTGATTAATTTTCCCAAAAAACAAATTGCCAACTTTATGAGTGAATGTTTAGTACTTGGTGCTGTAGATGGAAAAGACGTGATTTTACTAAACCCTGAGCAGAAAGTGAAAAATGGGAGTACAGTAAATTAAGGAATAGAATAAAAAAATGGCAACTTTATTAAAATAGAGTTACCATTTTTTTACTAAAATTCATATTGTTTTATAATTCTTCTCTAAAGAAAATAGCATTCATTAAGAGTTTATTAGTACCATACCAAAAAGCTCTAAAATTAGTATTATCCGTAAACCCAACAACATTACCACGTCCTAAACGTTTTATTTGTAATGGTACAGTATTGGCTAAGCTATCTAAATTAGGTTTAGAGATATAACCACTCACTATAGGGTTATTAGTATAAGTTATAGGGTTATTATAGCTGTTTTTATCTGCTTTCATAAATAGAGTTGTATTTCTGAATAATGATATTTTATCATTAGTATATCCAAAATTGATGGGATGAGAACGATCTATATTTGCTTCAAAAATAGCACCACCAATAACTTGTGCGCCATTAAAATCACTACGTTGTTCAAAAGATACATTTTTAGCAGTAATCCCTACTTTTTTAAATTCAAACTTTGCAAACTCTTTAGACTTTATCCAATTTAACGCTCTACGATAACCAATTAAAGTACCTCCGTTTTGAATCCAAGTTTTGACTTTTTTAGTATTGTTTACATTTAAAACACTTCCATTAGAGTTCACAGCAATAATGACATTATATCTACTTAAATCTGCGCGACCAATAGTTTTGGTATCTAGTTTAGTTATCGTCATATCATAACGTGTGTCTAATAAATGCCAAATTTCTCCTGCATCAGAAGATGTAATACCATCACCGACAAGTAATGCAATTTTTGGTTGCTCTAAAATTCTGAACTGATTACTTCCTAAATCAATTCCTTCTGTTAATCCTGTATCAATACCATCAATTTGTAAATGACTTTCTTTTGAAATTGTGTTTAAAAAAATATTTAGCTCAGAAGCACTTATTTTTTGGTTTTGAGCAGGAATTAAAATAGTCCCATAATCATACTTTTTATTATTAGTAGTAAATGATTGCATTGCTACTTTAGCGCGAATACCTTTTGCTAAAATTTTATTCAATACTTTTGGAGTATAATATTCATGCCACTCCATTAAATAAGCATAATTACTAGAATTAGTAATCCCACCTTCTTTAAATTTAAGATTAGTGACTTCTGCTCCTAGATTATTAGTAGAAACACCTTCTGCATAATCTAAATTAAAGGCTAACGGAAATGTCCATGCTGAAACATCATAAAACAAGCTGTCTTGAAACTTAGTTCGCTTTTCAAACATAGCATTTATTAAACGTGTATTTTTTTGATTTTTAGGAACAATATAGCTATAGCCTTTTTTAAAACGTTTTCCATTAGCTGTAAAGTCTTGTTTGATGTTATAGAACTTAATTTTATGACGTTTTAAAATCTCAGCTAAATGATAACTACGTGCGGCATCTTTTTGATCTCCAAAAACGATTGCTTTTGAAGTTTCTTTAGCACCTTCATTTCTGGCATTTTTATAGAAATTGTGTTGATAAGTTAATAACTCTTCACGCATTTCTTTTGCTGCATCTAAAGTTGAAAGTGCTGCTGTAAGTTGATTTTTTATAGTAAACGGAAATGTTAATAATCCATTATCTGTTTCTTGTACATGACCGCGAGAACTTGCTTGCTCAAACAAAATACCAATACTCCCGTTAATATCTGGAAAAGTAGACCCTTTTCCGTAGTAAAAATCGTCAAAACTCTCTTCTGTATAATATAAAGATCCAATTTTATTAAATGCCTTAGCATGATAGTCACCTATACTTTTTGTTAGTTTTTGATTTAATTTAGGAGTTAACGGGTGAGTTCTTGAAGGAATACCTGGTTGGAAAAAAAATGTTGCGTTACTTCCCATTTCATGATGATCTGTCAAAATATTTGGTAACCATTTATGAAACGATGCAATTCTTACTCTAGACTCTGGTAATTGTACTGGTAACCAATCTCTGTTCATGTCAAACCAGTAGTGATTAGTTCTACCACCAGGCCAAACTTCACTGTATTCTCTGTCATTAGGGTCTGCACTTAAATTAATACTTTTATTAGTGTTTGCCCAATATGCAAAACGTTGTAGTCCATCAGGATTATATGAAGGATCAAATAAAATGACAGTATTGTTTAATAATTCATCAATATAAGTGCCTTGTGCTGCTGCTAAATAGTAAGCGGCTAAAAGTCCTGCATTAGACCCACTGGCTTCATTACCATGTATTGAAAACCCTTGTTATACTATAATAGGCCTGTTGGATGTATTAGGAGTGTTATTTTCTGTAGCACTAATATGTGCTTCTCTAATATTATCAATATTTTGATG
>CAZECB010000243.1:0-3934 GCA_964510745.1 uncultured Flavobacteriaceae bacterium
TGTATACGTTCCAGCAATGAGTATATATACTAATATGATCTAAAACTCTGAAATAGTGTTTCTTTTTTTCATCTTTAACCGAGTGATAAATTGTGGAGGCCGTAAATAAAATAATTATAGAAAGTCCGTAAACAATAATACTAAACGTGCTCCAAATTGTTTTATTTGAGTTTAAAACAAGGAGCCATACTAAACTTGCACTTCCTAATACCGATCCAATACCATGACTTAACGCATTATAAAATTCTTCTTTTTTAGTTTGAACCCGC
Source organism: uncultured Flavobacteriaceae bacterium (assembly GCA_964510745.1). Taxonomy (GTDB): domain Bacteria; phylum Bacteroidota; class Bacteroidia; order Flavobacteriales; family Flavobacteriaceae; genus AU392. The sequence goes on from CAZECB010000243.1 coordinate 270, forward strand.
ATTTGTGTTTCGCCTTGGTTTTTTCCACTTATCGGTTAAATCATAGAAATCAAATGGTATAGCAGATTTTTGATATTTTAATCGTCCACTTCTAAAGTTACGTTGTAAAATGTCTTCAATCAAATAATCTTCTTCAACATCTACAGGATTAAATTCTCGTTTTAAAGAAATATCAAAAAAACTTGCTGTACTATTAAACCAAAAGGCACGCCATCCATTACGGAGTTCTTTTATTAATTGAAATGACGTCTTCCCTGTTTGTCTATGAATAAGTTTAATTAATATTTGACCTTCGGTACGTGTTAATTTTTTAAGCTCATCTGCAAATTCACTTTCAATATATTTCTGAACCTGTTTTGCATATTTTTTCTGTTTTCGCCTTTTAGTTAATATTTTCAGGCTATCGTTCATAATCTCTAAACGCTCGGCAGCAAGTTTAGCATAAGGATAAACTTTTATAGTTTTTCGACGTAAAATATAATAACGCCTTTTATCTTGTTTAGTTTTAAATTTAAGGTCTGGAAGAATAATGACTTCGTCAAGATCAATAGCAGTTCTAGGTATAGAATCTCCATCTATAATAATATATTCTGTAAGTAATGAGTCTATTTTTTTCTCTTCTACTTGAGAAAAAAGAAACATCGGAATACATATTAAAACAAATACAATAGGTTTTGTAGCCATAACTTGGACTGAAAAATAGTCAAAAAATACTAATTAACTATATTCTAACCCTAAAATTAATACGAATATTGTTATTTTAGAGCAAAAATTAACACGAATGGCGAAAAAAAATATTATTAATAAAAAGTCAATGACTTTTTTAGAAAAGTACTTAAATAATGCTGCTCCTACAGGTTATGAATGGGATGGGCAAAAGATTTGGATGGATTATTTAAAGCCTTATGTAGACGAATTTATTACAGATACTTATGGAACTGCTGTTGGGGTCATTAACCCAAAAGCAAAATATAAAGTGGTAATTGAAGGGCATGCAGATGAAATTTCATGGTATGTAAACTATATTTCTGATGATGGATTGATTTATGTGATTAGAAATGGTGGAAGTGATCATCAAATTGCACCTAGCAAAATTGTAAATATCCATACTAAAAAAGGTATTGTAAAAGGCGTTTTTGGCTGGCCAGCAATACACACACGTAGTCGTGCTAAAGAAGAACCACCAAAACCAGATAATATTTTTATAGATACGGGTTGTAAAACTAAAAAAGAAGTCGAAAAACTTGGGGTTCATGTAGGTTGTGTGATTACATATCCCGATGAGTTTCATGTACTGAACAAAAATAACTTTGTATGTCGTGCGTTAGATAATCGTATGGGTGGATTTATGATTGCCGAAGTAGCACGTTTAATTCACGAGAATAAAGACAAATTACCATTTGGGTTATATGTTACTAACTCTGTACAGGAAGAAATCGGTTTACGTGGTGCACAAATGATTACAGATACAATCAAACCTAATGTAGCTATAGTAACTGATGTAACTCATGATACAACAACACCAATGATTAATAAAAAAGTACAAGGTCATGTCGAGATAGGTAAAGGTCCCGTAGTAGCTTATGCTCCAGCAGTGCAACAAAAATTACGTGATTTAATTACAGATACTGCAGATGCTAAAAAAATACCATTCCAACGTGCTGCTTTATCTCGTGCTACAGGTACAGATACAGATGCTTTTGCTTACAGTAATGGTGGTGTTGCTAGTGCATTAATTTCTCTACCGTTACGTTATATGCATACTACAGTAGAAACTGTTCATAAAGATGATGTAGAGAATGTGATTAGAATGATTTATGAAACGCTTTTAAAAATTAAAGACGGAGATACCTTTAGTTATTTTGATTAAAAACTAGTTGTCATTCCCGCTTTCGCGGGAATCTTTTTTCATGGAAGAATACATAGATATTGTCACAGAAACGGGAGCAACAACAAATAAAGTAGCTTTAAAATCTGAAGCGCATAAAAATGGTTGGTATCATAATACTATTCACCTTTGGTTATATACCCAAAATGATCAAGTATTATTACAACAACGCTCTCATAAAAAAAGTATTCATCCCCTATTATGGGATGTTTCTACTGCTGGACATATTGATGCAGGTGAATCTTTTATAGAAGCAGTTTTACGTGAAACTAAAGAAGAAATTGGGCTAACATTACACTCTGATGATTTAACAAAAATAAGTGTTGAAAAACATAAATCGTCTTATAATAACGGTGCTATTCAAGACAATGAATTTCATCATGTATTTATAGCAGAATTAAAAGTAAATTTGGAATCATTAACTCCTCAAAAAGATGAAGTTGAAGCCTTAAAACTAGTATCCTTTGATGAATTTTTAACACTCTTAAAACATAGTAATCATAACAATCATTTTATAGCAAGTAATACAGCCTATTATAAATTTGTAATTACCTCAATTAAAAAACAAGGTTTAACAATAAAAGGTTCAAAGTAAAATAAAGTCTGCTCGAGAGCAGTTGAGAACTACTGATTTACTAAAAATAGGTTTCGATTGTGCTTAACCAAACATTTAAAACATGAATAATTAACAACTGATCACTATTATATTAAATGAATTTACTTCTTTTAGCATCTGCCATACTTCCTGTTGTATTAGTTATCATCTATATATACACCCAGGATAAACATGAAAAAGAACCAAAACAATTACTGTTTTACAATTTTTTGTTAGGTGCAGTTGTGAGTGTTGTTTTAACCATGTTGATCTCAATATTTGTATTTGATAACATTTTATTATTAAAAGACAAACACAATATTTTTGAACAATTTACTAAAGCATTTTTAGTCGTTGCTTTTACTGAAGAATTTAGTAAATATATCATAGTACGTTATTTTGCACAACCTAAAAAAGATTTTAATGAACCCTTTGACGGCATTATATATGCCGTTATGGTCTCTATGGGTTTTGCTGCCACAGAAAACCTGTTATATGTATTAAGTGGCGGTGGTTATGAAGTTGCACTAGTGCGAGCATTTACTGCAATTCCAGCACATGCTACTTTTGCAGTTTTAATGGGATATTTTATGGGTAAAGCTAAGTTTGCAAATAATCGAATGGTATTAAATTTAACTGGATTATTGTTAGCCGTTATATTTCATGGATTATATGATTTCTTTTTATTTATTGATTTTATTCCTGGGCTATCCATCGGTGCATTCATATCTTTAATTATTGGTGTTTTGCTGTCACGAAAAGCAATAAAAGTTCATCAGAAAAATTCTAATTTTAAAATATAGTCGTCATTAATATCCAAAAAGTATGAAACGTTTAATACTCATTTTATTTTTAATTGTAGTCAACTGTAAAAATGAAACAGAAAACGGAATTGACAGTACCGTTTATGACATGTGGGCTAATTTTACTAAATCAAATCCTGAATTCAAAAAAGAAAAACTCCCCGACTCTTACTATTTTCATGATAATGAAACAGACGCAAATCGATTATTAACGAAAAAAAGAAAGCAGGTTCTGGTTTATATTCTTGATATAAAGTAGCAAATGCTAGTTTACCAAAAGTAGGTGCTAAAAGTATCATCACCAATTTTGACGGAAAAGCACAAGTCATTATTGAAGTTAAAAAAGTGGACACCATTCCATTTAATAAAATTTCAAAAG
>CAZECB010000244.1:0-3590 GCA_964510745.1 uncultured Flavobacteriaceae bacterium
AATCAAGACTATTTAATTAAAATTTTGAATATCAAAGTATGATTTTGCCCTGACTGTTTTTTTTGCACTCTTGCATAGCTTAGCTTAAAATCGTAACATTACAATTCAAATTTCAGGTAACTATGCAAAACAATCAAGACATCACAAAGATTAAAGCTAATGATCAAACTATAATTGACAATAAAGAGCTAAGTATATGGGAAGCATTAATTCCTGTGTTTGCTTTAGTTGGTATGCTTGCATTTAATGTTTATATTTTTGGAGATGAGGCTCTAAGCGGTTCTAATCAGTTTGTGTTATTATTAGGTGCTGCAGTTGCCGCCATTGTTGGTTTTTTCAATAAAGTATCGTATAAACAAATGCTTGCAGAAGTTGCAGAAAATGTAAAATCTACTACAGGAGCCATTCTTATATTATTAATGGTTGGGGCATTAGCTGGAACTTGGCTAATTAGTGGTATTATTCCTTCTATGATTTATTATGGATTACAAATTTTAAACCCTACCATCTTTTTGGCAGCTTGTGTTATTATATGTTCAATTATATCAATAGCTACAGGTAGTTCTTGGACTACAGCTGCGACTGTTGGCATAGCTTTAATTGGTATTGGTGAAGCCTTAGGGATTTCGTTAGGAATGACGGCAGGTGCTGTTTTATCTGGTGCTTATTTTGGAGATAAGATGTCTCCCTTAAGTGACACAACTAATCTAGCCCCAGCTATGGCAGGAGGCGAATTATTTAGTCATATAAAATATATGGCATTAACCACTATTCCTACGATTACTGTTACACTTATTGTTTTTATCATTTTAGGTTTTACTATAGATACTACTGGAGTAGCAGATACGGTTTCTATATTAACATCCATCGATGCCTCATTTAATATTAGCGGTTGGTTATTTATAGTTCCAATAATTGTGGTAATATTAATATTAAAAAAAACACCGCCATTAGTAGCTTTATTAACTGGAACTTTATTAGGGGCTATTGTTGCTATAATTGCACAACCAGATATTGTAAGAAGTATTACAGGTGCAGAAACACTTAATTTCGAATCGGCCTACAAAGGTGTTATGAACGCTATAACTGTAGATACTGCTGTTGAAACTTCTAATACTGATTTAAATGATTTATTTACCGCTGGAGGAATGAGTGGTATGTTAGGCACAATTTGGTTAATTATTTGTGCTATGGTATTTGGAGGTGTAATGGACGGTATAGGTGCTTTAGCTAAAATTAGTAAAGTTTTATTAAGTTTAGCAACAACAACATTTGGGTTATTTGCAAGTACTGTAGCAAGTTGCTTAGCTTTAAATGTTACTGCTTCAGATCAATATTTAGCATTGGTAGTTCCTGGGAAAATGTTTAAAAAAGCATATGAAGATAAGGGTTTAGCTCCAGAGAATTTAAGTAGAACTTTAGAAGATTCTGGTACAGTAACATCTGTTTTAGTACCGTGGAATACTTGCGGTGCTTATCATAGTGGTGTTCTTGGTGTTGGTGTTGGAGAATATTTTTTGTATGCTATTTTTAATTGGTTAAGCCCATTTATGACATTACTATTTGCTGCTTTAAATATTAAAATTAGACAATTAAAAGAGAAGAGTTTTTAACTGAAAATTGGAGATGAATGGAAATTTAATTTACCTATAAACCTTTGTAAATTAAATCATTTATCCTACAACAAAGCCTCTATTTCACTTAACGATTGCATTTTTGCATGTACTAACGCAGTATATCCTTTACCATCTTTTATAGATTTGTCTACGTTGTGTTTCAATAATAAATTAACAATACCAATTTTATTAAACATAGTTGCAAAAATAAGTGGCGTGGTATTATTTGTATTTTTAGCATTAACATCCGCACCATTATCAATCAAAAATTCTGCAAGACCTACATTTCCTTTAAAGCAAACTCCCATTAATGCTGTATTTCCAGAAGTATCTTGTAAATCAATTTGTCCTCCATATTCAATAATTATATTAGTAATAACTTCATAATTATAATAAGTGGCTAATATTAAAGGTGTTGACCCTCTATTATCTTTAGTATTTACTAATTCAGGGTGTTTAGATAAAAGTCGTGAAACGGTATCGGTTTCTCCTGATCTGATGGCATTAAAAAAAATTTCTGTTGTTTCCATAAATCAAAAGGTTAAAAGGTTAAAAGGCAAGTATAATAAATTACTTGCCTTTCTACTATTAAGCTATTATATTTTATTAAATGAGGTTAAGCTAAATCAAAGCGATCTAAATTCATTACTTTAGTCCAAGCTGCTACAAAATCATTTACAAATTGCTTTTTACCATCTTCAGCACCGTATACTTCAGCTACGGCTCTTAACTCTGTGTTAGATCCAAAAATTAAATCTGCACGAGTTCCTGTAAATTTCACTTTACCAGTTCTACGATCACGACCTTCAAAAATAGTATCATCAGCAGTGGTAGCACTCCATGTATATGTGAAATCCAAAACATTTGTAAAGAAATCATTTGTTAATGCGCCTACATTATTTGTAAATACACCATAATTAGATCCATCAAAATTAGTTCCTAAAACACGTAATCCGCCAACAAGCACAGTCATTTCTGGAATAGATAATGTCAATAATTGAGCACGGTCAATTAAAAACTCTTCAGCCGCTGTTGTTTGATTACTTTTTACAAAGTTTCTAAATCCGTCTGCTTGTGGTTCTAGATAGCAAAAAGATTCAATATCAGTTTGTTCTTGAGTTGCATCTGCTCTTCCACTTGTAAATGGAACAGATACATTGTGACCTGCATTTTTAGCTGCCAATTCTACGCCAACAGATCCTCCTAAAACAATTAAATCTGCAATAGATACTGATCCGTTAAAATTATTTTGAATACTTTCATAACTAGCTAATACTTTAGATAATTCTGCCGGATTATTAACTTCCCAATTTTTTTGTGGTTCTAAACGAAGACGTCCTCCATTAGCCCCACCACGTTTATCAGAATCTCTGTACGTAGACGCAGACGCCCAAGCAGTGGTCACTAATTGAGATACTGTTAATCCTGATGCTATAATTGCATTTTTTAATATATTTACTTCAGAATCATTTAAAGTTGTTCCTGTCGGAATAGGGTCTTGCCAAATTAATTGTTCACTAGGAACTTCTGGTCCTAAGTAACGTGAAATTGGTCCCATATCTCTATGCGTCAATTTAAACCAAGCACGAGCAAAAGCATCTTCAAATTCTGCTGTATTCTCTTTAAAACGTTGTGATATAGCTAAAAATTCTGGATCTACTTTTAATGCCATATCAGCATCAGACATCATTAATGCTTGAGGTTTAGATGTATCTCCAGCCATTGTTGCTGTTGGTGCACCTGAACCTGCTTTAGGTGTCCATTGACTTGCTCCTGCAGGACTTGTTGTTAATTCCCAGTCATAATCTAAAAGTACTTTAAAGTAATCGTGATCCCATTGGTTTGGGTTCGGTGTCCATGCACCTTCTAATCCACTAGTAATTGTATCATCTGATACTCCTGAACCAAATGTATTTTTCCAACCTGTGCTCATTTCTTCTATTGAAGCTCCATGAGGTTCTACACCAACATATT
>CAZECB010000244.1:3600-3914 GCA_964510745.1 uncultured Flavobacteriaceae bacterium
TGCACCATGCGCTTTACCAAAGGTATGTCCTCCAGCAGTAAGCGCTACAATTTCTTCATCATTCATTGCCATACGCCCAAATGTTTGTCGCATATCAAATGCTGATCCTAATGGGTTTGATTTTCCATTTGGCCCTTCTGGGTTAACATAAATTAATCCCATATGTACAGCTCCTAGAGGTGCTTCTAATTGATCTCGTCCTTCAGAAAAACGTGTATCATTACCTAACCATTCTTTTTCAGATCCCCAATATATATCTTGTTCTGGTTCCCAAACATCTTCACGCCCAGCTCCAAAACCAAAAGTTTTGAATC
>CAZECB010000245.1:0-3907 GCA_964510745.1 uncultured Flavobacteriaceae bacterium
CTTAAATTTTCTATAGAGGTACACAATTCACACTTGGTATCACTTCGTTTTAATAACGCTCGCTCTAGACTCATTTAGTTAACTGTTTTGCAAACAAAAATAGCATAACCTTAAAGAAGACTATGCTATTTTTCATCTATATAAATGGCTTTAATACATTAAAGCTCTAAGTTTAATTTTGACATTACTTGACTAAAAGTTAAGTTTTCAATTTCTGATGTCACAAAATCAGAAGGAACAATAACAATTCTGAAAATTTGGTTATTAGTAAAATCTATATCTAATGCATCAAAATCATCACTCTCTAAAATTAAAGCTATATCAACAATACCTCCGCCGTCATTTATAGAAGCAGCACTAAAATTGAATCTATACTGTGCAAAACCTGCATTATCAAAGAAAAATGTACTTGGTAATGGTTCAAAAACTTCTTCTCCATTTGGTCCTTCAGCAGACTGATCTAATCTAAATACCAATGGTACTTCTCCATCAGTAACAATTATATTATTTGGAATATCTAAGAAAACTGTAGCACTAATACCATCATCAGAAACAAAATCTACATCTTCAACATCAAAAGTTGAGCCTATTATTGGATCTGGTATTATTATATCGTCATTATTGTCACAGGAGAACATTAAAAAAGCAAAACAAAGTGCTGTTATAAGTAAGTTACGGGTTTTCATTGTATTCAATTTTTAATATGTTTTAATTTAATATATCAAAGGTAATGCCAATATTGGTTTTTATACTTATTTAGTCTTAAAATTATAATAATAATGAAACATTATTATTTATTTCATTATTTTGCTTTTAATTATGAGCGTACACTCAAATGAAGCTAAATTTATAACGTGGATTAAGGAAAATAATTTTAAACTATCCCACTTATTTCCAACAATCAATAAAAATAAAGTTCATCTTTTAGACTTAAGCACAACGAACGTTTGGGTTGGTCAAAAAGAAGAGTTTAACAACATCCCTCTATTTCAACAAAAAATAGATACACTACAAGTTATACATCCTGATAAAATTATAGCTGGCGGTTATTTAGAACCTCGTAAATTATATACTGATAAAAATTATGAACGCATTGGAAGTGATGGAATAGAATACAGGAATATTCATTTAGGGGTTGATTATTGGCTACCAGAACAAACTCCTATTCATGCGCTTTTAGGTGGCGAAGTAGTCACTTCTATAAACAATGAAGGGCATAAAGCTTATGGCGGACTCATTATCTTAAAACACACCATTGATGATTTTGAATTTTTTACACTTTACGGGCATTTATCTTTAGCAAGTATTACTGCTAAAAAAGTTGGGCATAGTATTAAAAAAGGAAATTGTATTGGATATCTTGGTAGCCCAAAAGAAAATGGTGATTGGGTGCCCCATCTTCATTTTCAAGTGATGTTAACGCTATTAGACTATAAATATGACTTTCCCGGTGTCGCTTATCCAAATGAAATTGATACTTGGAAACAAATCTGCCCAGATCCTAACCTACTATTCAATTTAAGCTCTTAAACACTTCTTATTATGAAAAAAATAATTGTATTTATCTGCCTTTGTTTTTCTCTAACAAGTTTTAGTCAATCTAAAACTCAAAAAGAAAAAAATGAGATTCTAGCAGTCATGAAAGCTCAAGAAAAAGCATGGTCTAATAATGATCTTGAAGGCTTTATGAAAGGGTATTGGAAAAGTGATTCCCTGAAATTTTATGGGCAAAATGGAGTCACCTACGGTTGGGATAAAACACTTGCTAACTATAAGAAAAATTACCCTAGCAAAGATCATTCAGGAACGCTAACATTTAAAATTAATGACCTATCTAAAATTAATAAGGGAGCTTATTTTGTCATGGGAGAATATCACTTAAAACGAAATGTTGGTGATGCCAAAGGTATTTTCATGATTATCTTTAAAAAGATAAAAGGCCAATGGAAAATTATTGCAGATACCTCTTCTTAACTCTATAACTAAAAACAATAATGACACCTATAGTACGAAAAACCACACTAAACGATTTACTTGTTTTATTAGAGTTTGAGCAAGCACTTATCGAAGCCGAGCGCCCCATGGATTCTACCATAAAAGATACTAAAATTAGTTATTATGACATTTCATTATTTATAAAACATGACGATGCTGATGTTTTTGTTGTAGAATTGAATAATGAGATTGTTGCTTCTGGTTATGCTAAAATTAAAACAGATAGACACTACTTAAAACATGACTATATTGGTTATTTAGGGTTTATGTATGTTCCTGAAGAACATCGTGGCAACGGTTACAACAAACTCATAATGGATGCTTTAATTAAGTGGTGTCAAGAAAGAAATATTCACGAATTGCGATTAGATGTTTATAGTAATAATCCTGCGGCACTTCGTGCCTATGAAAAAGCAGGTATGACTCCTTATCTCATTAATATGAGATTGGATATTAAAGATTTAGATATTTAGTTTTTTATAGCTTTCTTTGTGCGATCAATATACTTTAATATTCGGTCTTCAAGTATAGATAAACTTACGGTGCCTTGCCCTAAAATAATTTCATGAAATTCACGGATATCAAATTGAGCTCCTAACATTTTTTTTGCTTTTTTACGAAGCTCTCTAATTTTTAGTTCTCCTATTTTATATGAAAGTGCCTGTCCCGGCCATGAGATATAACGATCTGTTTCTGTATTAATTTCATGAAGTGATAAGGCGGTATTTGATGCCATAAAATCTACCATTTGTTCTCGTGTCCAACCTTTAGCATGAACACCTGTATCCACAACTAATCTGCATGCACGCCACATCTCGTAAGTTAACTTCCCAAATTGCTCATAAGGTGTGGTATACATCCCCATTTCTTCAGCTAAAAACTCACAATACAAACCCCAACCTTCACCATAAGCAGACATATATAAGTTTTTCCTGAAAGTAGGAATACTATCTCCCAATTCATTGTTTAAACTGCCTTGTAAATGATGTCCAGGTACTGCTTCATGTACAGTTAATGAAGGTAATGTATATAATGTTCTACTTTTTAAGTCATAGGTATTTACCCAATAATATCCTGGATCTGTACTTTCTTTTGAGGTTCCTATATAACGTCCCGTAGTATATTTTGGTGCAATAGCATCTGGTACTGGAGCTACGCCATAAGGTTTACGGGGAAGTGTTTTAAAAAATCGAGGCAATTGTGCATCCACACGTTTCGCCATATCTCTAGCAATCATCAATAATTCTTCTGGTGTTTTTGCAAAAAACTGAGGATCTGTTCTTAAAAATTCTAAAAAATCTGAAAAGCTTCCTTTAAAGTTTAAATCTTTAATAATAGTTTCCATTTCAGATTTAATTCGAGCAACTTCAGCTAATCCTATCTCATGAATTTCATCTGCTGTATATGAAGTGTTTGTGGTATAAAAATTAATTCGATTTTGATAATATGCTGTTCCGTTAGATTGTGAAGACACACCTAGTTCGGTTTTTGTTTTAGGAAAATATACTGTTTCAAAAAATTGCTTTATTCGTTTAAACTGAGGGATTACGTTAGTTTTAATAGCTTCTTTAGCAGCAATTAATACAGAATCTCTTTGAGCTGAAGTCAGCTCTGAAGGTAAGTTTTTAAAAGGCGAATAGTAAAAACTCTCTTTAAAATCTTCTACTATATTAGTGTCATAAGTAGATTCATAACCTTTAAAAATAACTCTAGGTTGAGAAATGCCTTTTTCTAAACCTGTCCTTAAGTTTTTAAAATGTTGATCTACAAAAACGGGGATTGCATTCAGTTTATTAAGGTATGTTTTTACTTGATCATAATTGGTTAGTGGCCTAACATTATACGTTAGGCTACTATGAAACCCTGAATCTGATAATAATGGATTTAAATAACTTTCAAACTCATAAGTATC
>CAZECB010000246.1:0-3905 GCA_964510745.1 uncultured Flavobacteriaceae bacterium
CTTTTTTCTGACCGAATTTTTTACGCTCTACCATTCTTGGATCTCTTGTTAATAAACCTTCTGGTTTTAACACGCCTCTGTTTTCTTCATTTAGTTCGCACATTGCACGAGAAAGCGCTAGGCGTATTGCTTCTGCTTGACCAGTAGCACCACCACCAAATACATTTACTTTAATATCAAAGTTACCTTCGTTTTCAGTTAATGCTAACGGTTGGTTGACTTTGTACTGTAATGTAGCAGTAGGGAAGTATGTATTTACATCCTTCTTATTTACTGTGATGTTTCCTTTTCCTTCAGAAACATAAACACGTGCAACAGCCGTTTTTCTACGACCAATTTTGTGAATTACTTCCATTAGTTGAATTCGTTTAAGTTAATTGCTTTTGGTTTTTGAGCTTCATGAGAATGCTCAGCACCAACAACAACATTTAAATTACGGAATAATGTAGCACCTAATTTGTTTTTAGGGAGCATTCCTTTTACTGATTTTTCTACTAATCTTGCTGGATCTTTTCCAAACATTTCTGTAGCAGATAAAGTTCTTTGACCACCTGGATAACCTGTATGACGCATGTAAGTTTTGTCAGTCCATTTGTTACCTGATAAGTTGATTTTTTCTGCATTAATAACAATAACGTTATCTCCACAATCAACGTGTGGTGTGAAGTTAGGTTTGTGTTTGCCTCTTAAAAGTACTGCTACTTTTGAAGCTAAACGACCTAAGGTTTGACCTTCAGCATCAACCAAAACCCACTGCTTATTGACAGTAGCTTTGTTAGCTGAAATCGTTTTGTAGCTTAATGTATCCACACTAAATTATTTTTCTAAATTAAACATTCCTCTCTCAAAAAGAGTTTGCAAATTTACAATTATATATTTGATTAGCAAACAGTAAATAAGGTTTATTTTTATTTTGAAAATATTATGATTTAAATATAATGATAGATAATAAGGAGTATAATTAAGAATGATTTGTTTTAATAAAGAAAAAGATTTTCGAACTTCAAATTAATAATACAATCTTAACTTATTACTAGCATATATAATTTAACTGATTTTAATTAACAGGCTTATTAAATATACTTCCAAGAGCTACTATCCCTAATAACTCACTCAGAATAAAAACCTTGAATCTCGGGCTGACGGTATTTCCAGATTTTATGAAGCGCTTTAATCTCATAAGGGTATTTATAAAACCCAGTTTTATATCTTACTGATGAAATACCTTGAAGTAATCTTTTTTTAAAACCTTTAATTCTAAAATCTGATATTGTAGGGTAGTAGCCATTTAATACGGTTTCAAAGTTTTGAATTTTATCTACCATTGTTGGAGTTAACCAAGGAGTTAATGGGTTTTTTCGTAAATCGAACTTCTCCCAACTAGGTTTAATCCATTCTTCTAAGGTTTCTGGAAAAGAAAAACCTGCATCTATAATTTGTTGATATAATTCTGAACCTTCAGTAGGTACGGGACTATATAAGTAAATGATAATCTCAGCATTAGGATTTATATCTTTGATTTCTTTAATAAAATTTATATCCCATTTAATTTGATCCATAACTTGCTTTGGATTATCAGCAGGCATTCCTAGTACAAATGACATTTCTGGAATAATACCAATAGAATGTAAACGTTTAGCGAATTCTTTAATTTGCTTGCCAGATTGGGTGCCCCCTTTATTCATCTGTTTTAAAACCTCATCATTGCCTGTTTCGGCTCCGAGAAATATCATCTCACAACCTGCTTTTTTCATTAAATGTAAATCATTATCGCTATATTTATTAATGGTATCTATACGACCTTCACCCCACCAAGAAATCCCATCATTTTTTATGAGTTCTGCAAATTCAATAACACGCTTTCTAGATGTAAAAAAATTATTATCATGAAACTCTACAGCGTCTATTTGGTAATGTTCTTTAAAATAACTAACATCTTTATATACATTTTGAGCTGATTTTGCTTTCCATCTCCCATTATATATAGGTACTACAGCACAAAATGAACAGGTAAATGGACAGCCTAAACTGGAGTGATAAGAAAGTGTTTTTTTACCTAAAAAAGTCTTAGCTAAATAACTATTTAAATCATAAAATGTATTTAGGTGTTGGTAAGGCAGAGGAGGTAAGTTATTTTGGTCTTGAAGGGCTTCTTTAGCTGTTTGTGAAATTTCTCCTTTATCATCTAAATAAATAAGGTTTTTAATTGAAGAAATTATATTTTCATTATTATGCTCTAAAGCATCAATAAGTTGTGGAAATGCATTATCTCCAGGACCATTAATAATATAATCTACATAACCCGAATTAATGGATGACTTATATTGATTAGATGCAAAATACCCTCCCCATACAATTATAGTGTTAGGATATAGTTTTTTTATTTTTTTTGTAAAAGGAATAGCTTGCTTTAATTGAGGCCCAGGCATTACAGTGCTACAAAAATATTTAAACTCACCAGTTTCAAGGTAAGATATTATTTTCTTCCAAGGATCATTCTCCATATTTCCATCAACGAAAACGAAATCGTATTTACCATATATAGAGGCTCCTACTTGTAAAATAGAATTTGGAATACGATGATTTGCATTTGCACTTCTGGGGTTAAAAATTATAAGTTTATTTGAAGTCATTTCTAAAAAAAAAATTAAACAGCACTACAACACCTACTACATCCAGGGAATAGCCCTCCAGAAGACATTAAATCTCCTCGTAGTTTTTTAAGTTTAGCAGATTTCCATATGATTTTTATATCATGTTCATAAACATTTCCAATATCTAAATTATAACACCTTCCGTGAGCAGGGATTACAGAGCCATCAGATTTTATCATAATATTGGTGAAAACTGCATTACAATGATCTCCCATAATTTCATTAGGTTCTAGATAATACTTTTTTATACTGTCTAATGTTTTAAGATCAGGAGAAAAGAAAATTTTAAATGGATACTTATTGTTTTTGATTTCAGATATTTCTTTATGTAATAAGGTTAAATTCATTTTGCTAAAATCAATAAGGTCAATATTTGAATCGTAAGTAGGGTATGATTCACCCCAAGGTGATGCGTTATGTATTTCAGCCATATCTTTGGTTATAAACTGAGTATGCATAAATGCAAATTCTTTGATTTTGAAACGACGAAATTCATCTAATAATTCTCTTAAATGACCAATATTCCATTCTGTTATAGCACATATAATAGTGATTTTTGGAGGGTTTTTGTAATTATTAAGTGCTTCTATACCCTCAATAGCTTTTTGAAACGATTTTTTATGCCCTCGTATTTCATTATGAATGTCTTGAGGACCATCTAAAGAAATAAATATCTCATTAAGCTCTGCATTTACTAAAGCATCTACTTTGTTTTTAAGAGTTAATGCATTTGTAGTGATAGTAGTATAGACACCTTTAGAGGCTGCATATTCTAATGATTCTACTAAATGAGGATATACTAAAGGTTCTGTAAAAGCATAACCTAGTTTAGATTTAGGAAAAAAAGTGGCTGTTTGATCAATAACCCTATTAACTAATTCCAGAGGCATATTCAACGGATGTGTACCTACCAGATTTTGAGCAAAATTACTATCCATATTTTTATTACCAACGTCACACATTTTACAATGTAAATTGCAAACATTATTTACTCCTAACACAATCCATTTAGGTGAAAATAAAAAATGACTAGGTGCCATTTTTTTATTTATATGACTTAAGTAATATTCTAACACAATAAAATTTTAGTTAAAAAAGAAACTAGATTGAAAATCACAATGATTAAACAAAGTTAAAAATAATAAGCTGAATTTATATTAATTTATAAGACATAGATTTACAAATCTTAAAAAAACTTTTGTATGTCCGTAAGTAGTCCTAAAACGAATTAATTTTCGTATATTATATAGA
>CAZECB010000247.1:0-3893 GCA_964510745.1 uncultured Flavobacteriaceae bacterium
ATATAAAAGCGGGAAATTTTTCGCTATGAAAAAGACATAGGTTTTGTTATTTAATAGAAAATGAAACCAATTTGCGGTCTACCTTTTGACCCTCAAATTCAAAAATTAAAATGAGATTTTTTAAAAAAACAGTATTTACAAATACAGACGGTTTTACAACTGCAGTTTCTGTAAATTCAAGTTGTAAAGCCGATGGAGGCTAAGGTTCGTTATACATTTAATTTGTTACAAAAAGTTTAAAACATTGTATAACGAATTAGTCTAAGAAAAACGCTTTGTATCAACAGGGCGTTTTTTTTGCTCTAAACTTAAAAATAGTACCTTTGAAGTCAAATATCTTTAACTTTAAAATAAGTATAGCATGCAACTGTACAATAATTTAAGCGCTAAAGAAAGAATACTGCTTATTGAAGAAGCAGGAAAAGAACGCTTAACTATCTCTTTCTACAAATATGCCAAAATTGGCAACCCAGAAGTTTTTAGAAATAATTTATTTATTACATGGAATGACCTTGATGTTTTAGGTAGAATTTATATTGCTACTGAAGGTATCAATGCACAGCTATCCATTCCGGCAGATCATTTTAATGCCTTTAAAACACATCTGGACACGATTAGTTTTCTTGAAAATGTAAGACTGAATATTGCGATTGAGCAAGATAACTTTTCATTTTTAAAACTGAAAATCAAAGTGCGGCATAAAATTGTTGCAGACGGACTCAATGATGATTCATTTGATGTCACTGATAAGGGCATTCATTTACAAGCGGAAGCATTTAATGATATGATTGAAGATCCCAATACTATTTTGGTAGATATGCGTAATCATTACGAGAGCGAGATAGGGCATTTTAAAAATGCAGTCACTCCAGATGTAGATACGTTTCGAGATTCTTTAGATATGATAGAGGAAGATTTAAAAAATCATAAAGAAGACAAAAACTTAGTAATGTATTGCACAGGAGGAATTCGTTGTGAAAAAGCAAGTGCTTATTATAAACACAAAGGATTTAAAAATGTATTTCAATTAGAAGGTGGTATTATAAATTATGTACGTCAAGTAGAAACAAATAATCTTGAAAATAAATTTATAGGTAAAAATTTTGTGTTTGATGACAGGCGTTCAGAACGAATAAGTAAAGATGTAATTGCCAATTGCCACCAATGTGGAAATCCATGTGACAACCATACCAATTGTGCTAATGAAGCATGTCATCTATTATTTATTCAATGTGAAAACTGTAAAACACAATTAGAAAATTGTTGTTCTACAACGTGTATGGAAGTCAATAGACTACCTAGAGAAAAGCAAAAAGCATTACGAAGCGGACAAGGAAATAGCAATGATATATTTAAAAAAGGACGTGCAGATCATTTGCCATATAAAAAAGATTTACGAAACATTTTTGAAATCCTAAATAAGAAGTAGAAAACAAAGAGAACATATCCCCTAAATCTATAGAATAATCTTATATTTACAAATGTAAATTTTTAATAAAAAATTTAATATTAATCGTCTTCTGATGCTTTTTAAGCATTCAGAATCAATATATACTAAATAAAATGGCTTGTAACAGTTGCGCAACTGGTAAAGACGGTCAACCAAAAGGGTGTAAGAATAATGGCACTTGTGGAACAGATAGTTGTAATAAACTAACTGTTTTTGATTGGTTGTCCAATATGTCACTACCAAATGGCGAAAAACCTTTTGATTGGGTTGAAGTTCGCTTTAAAAACGGTAGAAAGCACTACTATAAAAACACAGAAAATTTATCGCTAAGCATTGGAGATATTGTAGCCACACAAGCACAGTCTGGTCATGATATTGGTATGGTAACACTTTCAGGAGAATTAGTAAGGGTTCAAATGAAACGTAAAAACATAGAAAAAAACCAGCCAGAAGTTTTCAAGGTATATCGAAAAGCGTCTCAAAAAGATATTGATATTTGGTCTACAGCAAGAGATAAAGAAGAAGCTATGAAAGTCAAAGCACGCCAATTTGCGATAGACTTAAAACTTCAAATGAAAATCTCTGACATTGAATTTCAAGGTGATGCTAGTAAAGCCACATTTTATTACACCGCAGAAGAACGTGTTGATTTTAGAGAACTTATTAAAGTATTTGCCAAAGAGTTTAGAACGCGTATTGAAATGAAACAAGTAGGTTTCCGTCAAGAAGCAGCAAGACTTGGAGGTATTGGTTCTTGTGGGCGTGAATTATGTTGCTCTACTTGGTTAACAGATTTCAGATCTGTAAGTACTTCTGCAGCACGTTACCAACAATTATCGTTAAGTCCTCAAAAATTAGCTGGACAATGTGGTAAACTAAAATGTTGTTTAAACTATGAATTAGACACCTATTTAGATGCTTTAAAAGATATTCCTAAAAATGATATAAAACTGCAAACTGAAAAAGGAACTGCAGTATGCCAAAAAACAGATATTTTTAAACGACATATGTGGTTTACATATGAAGGAGAATGGATGAATTGGCATAAACTTACCGTAGATCAAGCCAATGAGATTATTGCATTAAATAAAAAAAGAAAAAAAGCAATAAGCTTAGAAGAATATGCTGATGATCTTGTTGAAGACACTAAAGTAGATTTTGAAAACGTTGTAGGTCAAGACAGTTTAACACGTTTTGATAGTCCAAAAGGCAAAAGAAAACGTAGATATAATAACAGAAATAAAAAAAACAAAAAAAGAAGAAAGCCACAGAATAATGCAAAATAAGTTAGTTTGGTTATGTATTATTACCCTCTCCTTAGGATTTATATCTTGTGATTCTAATCGTGTTTTTGACGAATACAAATCGGTGTCTAACCAATGGAATAAATCTGAAATTATTCCTTTTGAAATAACTCCTAAAGATTCTATTAATCCTTATAATTTATTTGTGAATATTAGAAATACAAATGATTATAAATACAATAACCTATTCTTAATTGTACAGATGGATTACCCTAATGGTAGAGTAACTAAAGACACTTTAGAGTACCAAATGGCAGAACGTAATGGTGAGCTCTTGGGCTCGGGATTTACAGATGTAAAAGAAAATAAATTGTGGTACAAAGGTCATGAAAATCAATTTGTTTTTGAAGAATCTGGAGCTTATAAAGTAAGTATTCAACATGCTATGAGAGAGAACGGAAAGGTTAATGGTATTGAATATCTAGAAGGCATTACAGATGTTGGATTTAGAGTAGAAAACGTTACCAATAAAAATTAAAAAATGTCAGCAAAAAAGCAAAAAGAAACAGTAATAGATTTTTCAAAATACATACGTTGGTTTTGGATTTTGTTTTCATCTGGAATATTATTTGTTATACTCGTGTTTTTATTTGCTTCATGGGGGTGGTTGGGTGAAATGCCAGATCATACACGTTTAGAAAATCCAGAAACCAATTTAGCTACAGAAGTTATTTCTTCTGATGGAAAAACTTTAGGAAAGTTTTATTTTGAAGACAACCGTACACCAATTGAATATGAAGAACTTTCAAAACATTTAATTGATGCCCTTATAGCAACTGAAGATGCACGTTACCATAAGCATGCAGGTATTGATGCTAGAGGAACATTAAGAGCATTTGCATTTTTAGGAAAACGTGGAGGTGCAAGTACGATTTCACAACAGTTAGCAAGACAATTATTTGTTGGAATTAGATCAAAAAATAAGTTTCAAGCAGCAACTCAAAAAATAAAAGAATGGGTAATTGCTACACGCTTAGAGCGCCAATACACCAAAGAAGAAATTATAGCTATGTACTTTAATATCTATGATTTTAATAATAATGCCGATGGCATTCGTTCTGCAGCACGTATTTATTTTGGTAAAGAACCTAAAGATTTGGATATAAAAGAATCAGCTATGCTAGTAGGGATGTTTAAAA
>CAZECB010000248.1:0-3868 GCA_964510745.1 uncultured Flavobacteriaceae bacterium
TATACCACTACTTAACGAACAAGAGTCTTTAACAGAATTACATGATTGGATTGCAAAAGTTATGCAGTTCAATCATTTTTCATATGAACTCCTTTTTATTGATGATGGTAGTACAGATAACTCATGGGAAATCATTACAGGTTTAAAAGATAAAAACCCTAATGTAAAAGGCATTCAGTTTTTAAAAAACTATGGAAAATCTCAAGCATTACATGCTGGGTTTTTAAAAGTAAAAGGAGATGTTGTAATTACAATGGATGCTGATTTACAAGATAGTCCAGAAGAAATTCCAGGACTTTATAAAATGATTACTGAAGGTGATCATGATTTAATTTCTGGATGGAAGAAAAAGCGTTATGACTCTGTCATTTCAAAAAATTTACCTTCTAAACTCTTTAATTGGGCAGCGCGAATGACATCTGGTTTAAAACTACACGATTTTAATTGTGGATTAAAAGCCTATAAAAAGGAAGTAGTAAAAGCCATTAATGTGAATGGAGAAATGCACCGTTATATTCCTGTATTGGCTAAAAATGAAGGTTTCACTAATATTGGAGAAAAAGTAGTACAACACCAAGCGCGTAAATATGGAAAAACAAAATTTGGAATGGAACGCTTTATAAATGGCTTTTTAGATTTATTGACGATTTGGTTTGTCTCTCGTTTTGGAAAACGCCCAATGCACTTTTTTGGAGCAATGGGAGCTATCATGTTTATCATTGGTTTCTTTTTTGCCATATATTTAGGAGTTGACAAACTACTTTTAAATCCTGTTGGACGGCTTATTACACAACGTCCTCAATTTTATATTTCTTTAGTTACTATGATTATTGGCACTCAATTTTTTGTTGCTGGTTTTTTAGGCGAAATCATTTTGCGTTCCAAAGAGGATAAAAATAATTACACTATTAAAGAAGAGTTGAATCTTTAATTTCAATAAATATCTTATCAAACAATAACACTTACCAATTGCTTATTTTTGCAATATATTAAAATCTATGACATCTATTTCACCTGAATTATTAGACAAAGTAAGTCTTTGGCTTACTGAAACTTTTGATGATACTACACAAGAGGAAATAAATAATCTTATTATCGATAATCCTCAAACTTTAGAAGATTGTTTTTATAAAGATTTAGAATTTGGTACAGGCGGTATGCGTGGTATTATGGGTGTTGGCACTAATAGGATTAACAAATATACTCTTGGTAAAAATACACAAGGGCTAAGTAATTTTCTGCATCGATCTTTTAAAAATGAAGCTATAAAAGTAGTTATCGCTTATGATTGTAGACATAATAGTAAAACATTTGCAAAGTTAGTAACAGATGTATTTTCTGCTAATAACATTAAAGTATATTTGTTTGAAGATTTACGTCCAACACCAGAGTTATCTTTTGCTCTAAAACATTTAAGCTGCCATTGTGGTATTGTATTAACCGCATCTCACAATCCTCCAGAATACAATGGTTATAAAGTGTATTGGCAAGATGGTGGGCAATTAGTACCACCTCAAGATGCTGAAATTATTAATGAAATTAATAATTTAGAATATTCTGAAATTAAATTTAAAGCGAATGAAAATCTTATTTATTATATAGGTAATGAAGTAGATAATTCATTTATAGAAGCATCTATAAAAAACGGAAGTCTTGATATTCCTAAAAACGCAAAAGAAAATTTAAATATTGTATTCACATCCTTGCATGGTACTTCTATTACAGTTATTCCTGAAACTTTAAAACGAGCTGGATATAATAATGTACATCTTGTTGAAGAGCAAGTAAAACCTAACGGTGATTTCCCAACCGTAGTATCTCCTAATCCTGAAGAGCCTGAAGCTTTAAAAATGGCTTTAAAATTAGCTGATAAGGTCAATGGAGATATTGTAATAGGTACAGATCCTGATAGTGATCGTCTAGGAATTGCAGTTAGAAATTCAAACAATGACTTAGTATTACTTAGCGGTAATCAAGTCATGATTTTAATGACAGATTTTTTATTGCAACAATGGCAGAAACAAGGTAGGTTAAACGGAAAAGAATTCATTGCCACCACTATTGTTTCTACTCCTATGATGATGGCTTTAGCAAAAGCCTATCAAGTGGACTGTAAAATTGGGTTAACTGGATTTAAGTGGATTGCTAAAATGATTAAAGATTTTCCTGAGTTAGATTTTGTAGGTGGTGGTGAAGAAAGTTTCGGATTTATGGTAGGTGATTTTGTTCGTGATAAAGATGCGGTTACAGCAACTTTATTAGCTTGTGAAATTGCAGCACAAGCAAAAGCAGGAGAGTTATCAATTTATAAAAAGTTGATTGAACTGTCAGTAAAACATGGACACTATAAAGAACATTTAATTTCAATAACTAAAAAAGGAATTCAAGGCGCACAAGAAATCAAGCAAATGATGATCGACGCACGTAATGCACCTCTTAGTAAAATTAATAGCTCTAAAGTAATAATCATTGAAGATTATCAATCTTCAGTTTCAAAGAATTTGATTTCTGGAGAAGAAACTATTATTAATATCCCAAAATCTAATGTATTGATTTATTATACAGAAGATGGAAGTAAAATAGCATTACGACCTAGCGGAACAGAACCAAAAATTAAGTTTTATATTAGTGTAAATTCAAAATTAACCTCAACAACAGATTTTGAAGCTTCTGAAAAACAGTTGACTAATAAAATTGATGATATCATTAAAGATTTGAAATTAAATTAATGAACTATTTTAAACAAATATTACGTTTTGCAAAACCTTATAAAAAGTATGCTGTATTAAACATTATATGCAATGCTTTTTATGCGTTATTCGGTACTTTATCAATGATATCTTTATTTCCAATGCTTAAAGTACTATTTGATGACACTAAGTCTATTAATATTAAACCTATTTGGAATGGTATTGGAGAATTAAAGAGCTATGGAGAACAATATCTTAATTACTTTGTTACTCAAAAGAGAGCAGAAGGGAATGATGATGTACTTATTTTTATGGTTATCCTTATTGTTACTACTTTTTTATTAAAAAACTTATTTGGTTATTTAGCTATGTTTTTTATTACCTTTTTAAGGAATGGTGTTTTAAAAGATATGCGGAATAAATTGTATGACAAAACGATTAGTTTACCTATTTCTTATTATTCTGAAAAACGAAAAGGAGATACAATGTCTCGTATTTCAACAGATGTTTTAGAAATTCAGCATTCTTTTTTATCCATTCTAGAGCTCATTGTTAGAGAACCACTAATGATTCTTTTTACAATATCATCGATGCTTATTATCAGCCCAGAATTAACCTTATTTGTATTTATTTTTATTCCAATAAGTGGTTTTCTTATTTCTCTTATTGGAAAAAGTTTGAAACGAAAATCTGGGAAAGTTCAAAAAGAACAAGGTTTTTTCTTGTCTATTATTGAAGAGACATTATCAGGATTAAAAATAATTAAAGGGTTTAATTCTGAAAAAATATTCGCAAATAGATTTCAAGAGTCAACAAAACGATTTTATAAATTTTCAAATAGCTTACTAAATAAACAAAATTTAGCAGGACCTACAAGTGAGTTTTTAGGCATTACAGTTATAGCAATTTTGTTATGGTATGGTGGGCAAATGGTTCTTAGAGATAAGTCTTTAGACCCTGGTTTATTTTTAGTTTATATGGGACTCGCTTATAATATATTAACACCTGCTAAAGCAATTAGTAAAGCTAGTTATAAAGTGAAAAAAGGAAATGCGGCAGCAGAACGTGTTCTTGAAGTATTAAATACAGAATCTCCTCTTAAAGATAGCCCTAATGCTATTATAAAAGAAGGTTTCAATAATAATATCACTTTAGATAAAGTCTCTTTTAAATATGAA
>CAZECB010000249.1:0-3848 GCA_964510745.1 uncultured Flavobacteriaceae bacterium
ATACACTTCGTAATTTTTACTTTTTAGTAATCGATAATCTCCTTCCTTTAAGTCTTCAATTTCTTGAATCATAATAGCTCTGTCAATAGGAGTGACTATTTTTTTAGGAATCTTAGGTATTAAAGGTGTTTTTAAAGTAGATGATATGTTTTCCAATCGTTTTTTATGTTCAAAAGCATTAGAAAGCATATAGGTTTTTCGTCTTAAAAAATCTGTAAAATCACTTAAGTCTTGATATTCTTTTTGATCTTTTACAGAAATAGGACGCCCTATTCTAACTTTTATAACCCGACGTTTTTGTGTTAATAATTCTGAAGGTAATTTTGCTGTTCTAAACGTATCGCTAATTTTTGATAGTTTATAAAATAATTTACTGTTTTTGGCATGAAAATAAATAGGTACTACAGGTACTTCTGCTTTTTGTACTAGTTTCATAGCAGTTTCTTCCCAAGGTTTATCTACTACTAATTTTCCATCTCTATAAGTTGATACTTCTCCCGCTGGGAAAATACCTAACGGATAACCATCTTTTAGATGTAATAAAGATTGTTTAAAACCCGCAATACTAGATTTTATGTCTTTACGATCTTCAAACGGATTTACTGGCATAACATAAGGACGTAAAGGTTTAATACGGTGTAATAAAAAATTACCAATAATTTTAAAATCAGAACGCTGCTCTAGCATTAATTTTAATAATAAAACACCATCAATACCACCTAATGGATGGTTAGAGATAGTAATATAACTTCCTTCCTTAGGCAGACGTTTTAAATCTTCTTCGGGGATTTCAAATTTAATCTGAAATTCATCTAGAATACTGTTTAAAAATTTAATCTTTTTTAAATGTTTATTACGATCGTAAATTTTATTAAGTGTAGAAATCTTTAAAAGTTTCATAAGTAGCCATCCCAAAAAAGTACCTATAAATCCATATTTATCAACATTTATAGCACTTGAAACTTCTTTAGCAGTAACTAAACCCATTCACGTTTTTTTGATGAATTACAAATATACTTAAAAAAAGAAAAGATAAAATGGAGGGGTTATTGAACTACTATTTGTACAGTTTCTTGGTAGAGCTGTTTTAGTAAAACAGTTTTGTTTTCTTCTAGAGATTGAATTGATTTTTCGTCATAATGACGAATAGTAAATAAAGATACATCCTCATAATAAGTGACTTTAAACTTAGCTTTTAAACTTAACAATAATTCATCTAAATGGTTATAATTATTGTCAATACAAACTGAAAAACTAATGGCTGAGTTTTGAATCATATCCACTTTCATTTTAAACTGATGTAATAAATTGAAAATTTCACTGATGTTTTCTTCAACTATAAATGAAAAATCTAGAGATGATAAAGAAATTAATACCTGATTCTTTTTTACAATAAAGCAAGGAATTTTAGGCTCTAAATCTATGCCTTTACAGACCTTTGTGCCATTACCTTGTGGATTTAAGAATGACTTAACAAGCAATGGTATTTCTTTGCGCTGTAGTGGTTGTAATGTTTTTGGATGGATTACTGAAGCGCCATAAAAAGAAAGTTCTATAGCTTCTCGATAAGAAATCTGATTCAAAAGCTGAGTGTTATCAAAAATTCTAGGATCTCCACTTAAAACTCCTGACACATCTTTCCAGATAGTAACACTTTCTACATTAAGGCAGTAAGCAAAAATAGCAGCAGTATAATCACTCCCTTCTCTACCTAAAGTAGTGGTGAAGTTATTAGCATCACTTCCTAAAAACCCTTGTGTGATGTTTAAAACAGATGTATTTATAGTTTTAGAAATACAACTTTGAGTTTTATCCCAGTCTATTTTAGCATTCCTGTAGTAAGAATCTGTTTTTATTAATTGACGAACATCTATCCATGTATTTCTAAAATTCTTTTCTAACAAATAGGCACTCACAATAGTTGTAGAAATGAGCTCGCCATAACCTACTATTTGATCATACACAAAATTATAATCAGGAGATTTGTTTGTGTTTAAAAACAGGTTTAATTCTTTAAAAAAATCAGAAATTTTATTAAATATAGGATGGTTATTTTTTTCAAAGAGATCTAATAAAATGGAATTGTGATACGTTTTAATTTCTTGAATAGAGTTTTTTAATTCCTTATGATTATTAAGATAATTAAAGGTAACGTTTTCAAATGCGTTTGTTGTTTTTCCCATTGCAGAAATAACAATAAGTGTATTATCATAGCCAACAGTTTGTAATACTTTAGCAAGGTTTTTTACACCACTAGCATCCTTTACAGAAGCACCACCAAATTTAAATACCCGCATATTTTCCCCATAAAAATGGGTATGTATTTAGTTAATATTAGAAATGTAATTTTTTATTCCCTTTTCATCAAGCTGCACAACATCCCAATCACGCATTACATTAGCGCCTTTTTGTTGGTAAAACGTAATCGCGTTTTCATTCCAATCCAATACTTCCCAACTTATCCGTTTTACGCCTTGTTCATTACCATAAATGACTACTTGGTCAAGTAAAGCAGTGCCAATACCTGCACCTCTCATTTTTTGACTCACAATTAAATCTTCAAGATGTAAAATTACCCCTTTCCAAGTAGAATAACGCGGATATACTAATGCAATTCCTTCAACATTATTATCAACTTGTGCAACAAAGCATTTAAATGCTGGATGTGCTCCAAACCCTTTAATTTCTAAATCAGAAGTAGTAACTTCAACTGCGTTTGGTTCTTTTTCAAATTCAGCTAATTCCTTAATTAAATCAAGTACACGAGACATATCATTTTTGGTGGCCTCCCTTATAGTTATGTTCATAGACATTTATAAAATATATTCAAATATAACTTAAAGTTAATGATGTTTCTTACTTAACTATTTTCAATTTTTTGTGTGTTTTAAAAAACTCATAAAAACCTTAATAACTTGTTGAAAAATACGATATTTGCAGTAAAATAGCAATATAACAGTAATGTCTCAAAAGAATCAAACTTTAGGTGAATTTATAATAGAGCACCAATCATCATTTAAATATACATCTGGTGAGTTATCTAGACTAATAAATTCTATAAGGCTAGCTGCTAAAGTTGTAAATTATGAAGTGAATAAAGCAGGGTTAGTAGATATTATTGGTGCTGCAGGAGATACTAATATTCAGGGTGAAGATCAACAGAAATTAGATGTTTATGCTAATGAAAAATTTATTCAAACTTTAACCAACAGAAATATTGTTTGTGGTATAGCGAGTGAAGAAGAAGATGATTTTATTAGTATTAATAGTTTAGATGAAAACAATCAAAATAAATATATTGTCTTAATTGACCCTTTAGATGGGTCTTCAAATATTGATGTTAATGTTTCAGTAGGAACTATTTTTTCAATTTATAGACGTGTAACCCCAGTAGGAACACCAGTTACTATTGATGATTTTTTACAAAAAGGAAGTCAACAAGTTGCTGCAGGTTATGTGGTTTATGGTACGTCTACAATGATTGTATATTCTACAGGTCATGGTGTTAATGGGTTTACATTAAACCCTGCAATTGGTACGTTTTATTTATCGCACCCAAATATGCAATTTCCGGAAGATGGACATATTTATTCTGTAAATGAAGGTAATTATATTCATTTTCCACAAGGGATAAAAAACTATATCAAATATTGCCAAATGGAAGAAGAAGATTACCGTGCTGCTCATTTGTTTGGAGTTCGACTTTCTCCCAATATGGATATGGCAAAGTTGAAGACTCATCTTGAAAAAAATAATGTAAAAGTTTCTCAACGAGGAAATGCTATTCGGATTGCTCCACACGTTTATAATAATTCAGAGGATTTCGAAAAATTAGTTCATTGCTTTAA
>CAZECB010000250.1:0-3835 GCA_964510745.1 uncultured Flavobacteriaceae bacterium
AACTAGCTCTCCTCGAGAATCAATAACTTTATAGGTTAATACATCTTCATGATACTTATCAATGGTATCGATAGATTCAAATTTTAAACCAAATAATTTATCTGCAACAGTAAAAGCACCATCTATTACATTCTCTAATTTAAAATATGGTTTTAATTTTTCATCGTCTAAACTAAATAGTTTTTGTTTCAGTTTTTCAGAGTAATAGGAAGCATCCCATTTTTGAAGTTGATCAATTCCGTCTAAATCTTTTGCAAACTGCTCTAGATTTTTAAATTCACGTTCTGCAGCAGGTTTTGCTTTTTCTAATAAATCATTTAAGAATTGTGTTACTTTTTCTGGGGTTTGAGCCATGCGTTCTTCTAGTACAAAGTGAGCATGAGTTTGATAGCCTAATAAATTAGCACGTTGGTAACGAAGGTTAGCAATTTTTAATACATTATTTTGATTATCTAATTCATCATTTTTAAATGCTTTACTCCCAAAAGCTAAAGTCATTTTTTTTCGTAATTCCCTATTGTCTGCATAGGTTACAAACGGGATATAGCTAGGATAATCTAAGGTAAATAACCATCCTTTTTTATCTTTAGATTCTGCTAATTGTTTGGCGGCTTCCTTTGTGCCTTCTGGTAAGCCTAAAAGTTCTTCTTCATTTGTAATAAGCATTTCAAAAGTATTAGTTTCTGCTAATACATTTTCTCCAAACTTTAATGTTAACTGACTTAACTCTTTGTCTATTTCTCGAAGTTTAGATTTATCAATTTCATTTAAATTAGCTCCGTTTCTAGAAAAACTTTTATAGCGCTTGTCTAATAAAGTGGATTGCTCTGGAGTTAAATTTAAATTATTTTTAGAGTCATAAACTGTTTTAATACGCTTAAATAAATCTTCATTTAGAGTAATGTCATTACCAAATTCAGATAATAAAGGTGATATTTCTTGAGCTATCTTTTGGATATCATCATTAGTTTCAGCTGAATTCAAATTGAAAAATATACTTGAAATACGGTCTAATTGTGCTCCAGAAAAATCTAAAGCTACAATAGTATTTTCAAAAGTAGGTGTATTTGTGCTTTTTACAATAGTATCAATTTCAGCTTTAGCATTTTTGATAGCACTTTTAAACGCAGGTAAAAAATCTGAAGTTTTAATTCTTGAAAATGGAGCTGTGTTATAAGGTGTAGTAAAATATATGTTTAATGAATTCATGTTTTATAAAAGTATTTTGTCATATAAATTTGTTACTTTATTAAGTATTTTTTAAAAAAAACTTTAAAGTTTCATTTTTACTTTAAAAAAAGTATTAATTTCGAGTAATTATTTTGTGGTTTGGGCGACTAAGCTACTTTAAGAGCACTCTTAACTCTTAAATAATTGATTAATAGTCATGAAACCCTAGGTGAAAACTTAGGGTTTTTATTTATGTATTGTTTTTGAAGCTTCTAAAACTTTAGTTTTTAAACTCTCTTTATAGTTAATTACCTTTTTTAAAACAATCTCATCAGAAGATCCTATAATTTGAGTTGCTAAAATCCCTGCATTTTTTGCACCATTTAGTGCAACTGTTGCTACTGGTACGCCACCTGGCATTTGTAAAATAGAGAGAATTGAATCCCATCCATCAATAGAATTACTAGATTTTACAGGAACGCCAATTACTGGAAGTGGTGATAAAGAAGCAATCATTCCTGGTAAATGTGCAGCGCCACCAGCACCAGCAATTATGACATTAAATCCTCTTTTATGAGCATTAGTGCCATAATCAAATAATTTTTCAGGTGTACGATGTGCTGAAACAATATCGATTTCAATTTCAATATTAAATTCTTTTAAAATATCTATGGCACCTTGCATAACAGGAAGATCGCTTGTGCTTCCCATAATTACTCCTACTTTATTCATAAAATTCTAAATATTAAAAATTAAGATAGTGATTTTTCTTTTTTTAAATAATTTATTTGCTAATTACTTCAATTGTATTTTTAACCTCCTCGGCAATTTTTCTAGCTTCGTTTATATCTTTATTTATAATGGTAACATGTCCCATTTTTCTGAACGGACGTGTTTGTTTTTTTCCATAAATATGAGGTGTCACCCCATCCATTTTTAAAATATTTTCAATATTTTTATAAGTAACATCTCCAGAGTAACCTTCAGCTCCTACTAAATTCACCATAATACCACCAACTTTACTTTCAGGGTTTCCTAAAGGTAAGTTTAAAACAGCACGTATATGTTGTTCAAATTGAGAGGTATAGCTGCTTTCAATAGTATGATGTCCAGAATTATGAGGTCTTGGAGCTACTTCATTTATAAGAATATCATTTGTTTTAGTTTGAAACATTTCAACAGCTAAAAGACCAACATGGTTAAATGCTTTTGATGTCTTTAAGGCTATTTCTTCAGCTTTTTTAACTACGGTATCATCTATTCTTGCAGGACAAATAACATATTCTACTTGGTTAGCTTCAGGATGAAATTCCATTTCTACAACAGGGTATGCTTTTACATCTCCACTTGCATTTCTAGAGACAATAATTGCTAATTCATTTTTAAAAGAAATGAGCTCTTCAGCGATACATTCAACATTAGGAAGCCCTTCTAAATCACCTTCAGATCTAACAACTTTAACACCTGTGCCATCATAGCCAAACTGAGCAGCTTTCCAAACAAAAGGGAAATCTAATCCACCACGTTTTATAGATGCTTTAATTTCTTCAGTATAGGCGTAGCGAGAAAAGGGAGCTGTTGGTAAATTATGATCGTTATAAAATAACTTTTGTTTGGCTTTATTTTGTATGGTACGTAATGTGTTAGCAGAAGGATATATGGTAATGCCGTCTTGTTCTAATTTTTCAAGCGCATCTACATTAACATTCTCTATTTCTATGGTCAATATGTTCACTGTTTTTCCAAAATTGTAAACAGTTTCAAAATCCATTAAATCACCTTGCGTAAATTCGTTACAAGATATTTTAGAAGGCGCTTCATTGCTGGGATCTAAAACACATGTGTAAATATCAAATTTGCGTGTTTCATTAAGTAACATTTTACCTAGTTGACCACCACCTAATATACCTAGTTTAAAATTGGAAGAGAAGTAATTCATGTTTACTTTCCACAAAAGTGGAAATCTTTTAAAAGTTCAACTTTAATTCGATACAAAAATAAACTAATTATAGAACAAACTTCTAAAATCACAAATCAAAAAAAGCTAAATCGATATTCAATTGATTATCTTTGCACCTTTGTAAAAAAGAACAAGTGATTAAGCTACATGATAAATACTTTAAGCCATTTATTTCTGAACAAGAAATTGACATTGCAATTGCTAAGTTAGCTAAACAAGTTGCAGCAGATTTAGGAGATGTAATTCCCGTTTTTATAGGGATACTCAACGGGTCTTTTATGGTAGTTAGTGATTTTGTGAAAAAATATCCTAAACCCTGTGAAGTCACTTTTATAAAATTAGCCTCTTATGAAGGTGTGAAGTCTAGTGAAGATATCCATCGTTTAATTGGATTAACACAAGATTTAACTAACCGAACAGTTGTTGTTTTAGAAGATATTGTTGATACAGGAAATACACTACATGAAATTCACCGTATCTTTAAAAATGAAACTATTAAGGAGTTGAAAATAGCAACTTTATTTTACAAGCCAGAAGCTTATAAAAAAGATTTTAAAATACATTATATAGGTATTAAAATTCCAAATAAATTTATAGTAGGGTATGGACTCGATTATAATGGACTTGGAAGAGATCTACCAGAAGTTTATCAAATTAAGACAACGCAACACATGACAAATTTAGTATTATTTGGACCTCCAGGTG
>CAZECB010000251.1:0-3832 GCA_964510745.1 uncultured Flavobacteriaceae bacterium
TAAATCCTTTAGATTTCTCTTTGGTCTTTATTAAGGCTTATACTTAGTTTTTTTAGTTCAGCCACAGATTTATAACCTAAATCTTCAGCTGCTACTTCAAGATATGAATCTAGTACCAATATTAGTATACATCTCAGTTCTTTTGGAGAAGTTGCATATATTACAATAGGTTTGATAAACAAATAGGTTTAATTTATAAGTCAGATTAGTGATTATTGAAGCGTTATTAAAATAAAGTACGCCCCCTATTGCTAACTAAATTTATCTGGCAAGAGTCGTTAAATAAAAAAAACTTACAACATTCTCAAATTACTAACCTCCAACTCGGTTAAATGTTTCCAGTGTCCTCGAGGAATATCTTTTTTGGTTAAATGCCCTATCATCACACAATCTAGCTTAATGATATCGTATTTAAAATGCTCAAAAATAGTACGAATAATAGTATTGCCTGTATTTTTTATTTTTAAGCCTATTTCTTTTTTTGGAGAGTTTTCAATGTAACTTATTTCTTCTACTGTAATGAGTTTTCCTTTTACTTTAAACCCTTCTTGTATGGCTTTAAAATCTTCATATTTTAAATTTTTATCTAATTCAATATGAAATAAGCGTGCCACACCATTTTTAGAATTGATAAATTTTTCTGTAATCGCATCATCATTAGTAAACAATAATAAGCCTGTTGAATTTCTACCTAATCTCCCAATAGGTTTCACCCTGGATGCTGTTGCATTGGCCACTAAATCCATTACTGTTCTGCCTTTACCTTCACTAGTGGTTGTTGCAAACCCTTTAGGCTTATTAAGAAGTACATAGGCTTTCTTTTCAGGCGTTATTTTAGCACCATCAAACCGTACTTCATCATCAGGTTTTACTTTATAGCCCATTTCTGAAACTACTTTCCCATTAACGGTAACACTTCCTATTGAAATATGCATATCGGCATCACGACGAGAACAAATTCCTGAATTAGCGATGTATTTGTTCAGCCTAATCTCATCAGAATTAGAGTTGGTTTTTTTAGGTGCTGCTTTCTTTTTTACATTATTTTGGTAGCCTTTTCCATAAGTTTTTGTCACGTTAGATTTTCCTATACGTGGTTCAGAAGTTTTTCTCTTACCCTTATTTATCTGTTGCTTACCCATGACTTATTTTTTTTGCAAAGGTAAAAAATCCTTTATATTATTAACTATTGTACTCTACTGTAGATTGACGCTCTCTATTCACTGTCAATTTTGTAACATCTGGGCGTGAATAATGTCCTACCACATCAAAATTTTGACGTTCTTCATACACGCGATTAAAATCGATCTCTTGAATGATCAATCCTTCTTTATTAATTACTGGCGGAAGCACCCATTCACCATCTGGTCCAGCAATACAGCTTCCTCCATTAGATAAAATTTCTGGTGCTTTCTCTAAAATAGCATCTAAATGCGGCGTATCTTTCGGAAAGTCTTTGGTGCGCATTAAACTCGAAACAGACACTACAAATGATCGTGATTCTCTTGCAATAAAACGCGTGATATCTTTAGTATTAAAATCACTTCCTGGCCATACTGCAATATGTAAATTTTCTCCTAAACCATATAGTGCAGTTCTAGGTAAAGGCATCCAATTTTCCCAGCAGTTTAATCCGCCAACGGTAAATTGTTTTAATGGATGTACTTGCAACCCGTTACCATCTCCTGGTGCCCAAGTTAATCGTTCTTCATAAGTGGGTTGTAGTTTACGATGTACAGATTTAATGTTTCCCTCTTGATTAATATATACTAAAGACGCATATAAACTATGGCCTCCTCTATTTTGGGCACGTTCCATAATACCTAAATAAACAGCTATCTTGTACTCTTTAGCTAGTTTACAAACGGTATCTAATTCTCCTGCTTCTATTTGTACTGAGTTTCTGGTGTAGTGTGCATGCAATTCTTTATTCAATGAGGTATCCCATTCTGCACCTCCTGTTAAAGTTAACCAGTACGGATATCCGGGAAGTAAGCCTTCTCCAAACACAATAAGTTCACAGTTATCTTTGGAAGCTTCTAAAATTGAATTTTCAATTTTTTTAAGCGTTTCTTCTTTATTCAACCAAACTGGTGCAATTTGAGCCATTGCAATCTTTAACATATTCTCCATTATAAAATTCGTTTTAAAACAATATCAACATCTATTAATAATATACTAAACACTCCTAAAACAATAATAAATTTTAATATATTATGAAGTATAAGGTAGTGCGTTTTTGTTTTTGATTTCCATAACAATATTAAAAATATTATTAGTAATAATACACTTAAATAAAAGAAATAATACATCTTTCCTATTTCAAATTTAGTGACTAGTAAAAATGTTGGAATCAAAGTAAACATCATTAATACGGTGAGCATGACTTTTGAAATTTCTTCGCCATAACTAATAGGGATCGTTTTATAACCTAAAGCTAAATCACCTTTTATGTTTTCTAAATCTTTGGTTAATTCACGCATAGAAACAATTAAAAACAGGAACGTAGCATGTACAAAAATTACTTGATCAAAATTTTTATAATATACAAATACAGCAAAAAATGGAGTGATGCTTAGTATTGCCGAAGTTAAATTTCCTATAACAGGACGTTTTTTTAATTTATGAGAATACAGCCAAATTCCAAATATATAAACCGAAAAGAAAATAACAGCTTTAAACGATACATAACTTGCCATAATTACCGCTATAAAATTGAGTATAAAATAGAGTGATAATTTTGTATTTTGACTCACCAAGCGGTCTAATATTGATTTTTGTGGGCGATTGATTAAATCTTTTTCGTAATCATAAAAATTATTAATAATGTAACCTCCTGCTATGGTTGCAGCAGATGCTAAAACAAGCATTAGTAAATTTAAATCAAAAATAACTGACTTTAAAGGCTTGTTATGCGCTAGAATATATATGGAAGTTAAATACTGTGCTATAATTATAATTATAATATTATAACCGCGAATGACAGAAAACATGCTAAAAAACTTGAGTAATATATGTTTCTGTTTTCTAGAAAGCATTGAAGTAAAATTTGATAATTCCTGAATGTATATTCAGGATATCACTATATGAAATTAAAAGTTGTAAACCACTTCTAATTTATAATCAGAAAGTGATTGTTGTGCTTTATCAATATCTTCGGTAAAGCCTAAAATATAACCACCCCCACCAGAGCCACAAAGTTTAAGGTAGTATTCATTGGTTTCAATTCCTTTTTTCCAGAGGTCATGAAATTGTTGTGGAATCATAGGTTTAAAATGACTTAAAACTACTTTAGATAATTGTTTTGTATTACTAAATAACGATTTAATATCACCTTTTAAAAAATCTTCAACACATGCATCTGTATGTTTTATAAACTGGTCTTTTATCATTTTACGGAAGCCTTCTTGCTTCATATTATTCATAAAAATACGAACCATAGGTGCTGTTTCTCCTGTAATACCACTATCTAATAAAAATACAGCGCCTTTACCATCACAATTTTGGCAAGGAATACCTGTAGCCTCAATATTATCTTTTGAATTAATTAGTATAGGAAGGCTTAAATAACTATTTAGAGGGTCTAGTCCTGAAGATTTTCCGTGAAAAAATGATTCCATTTCAGAAAAAATCAGTTTTAGTTTTAGTAGTTTTTCTCGTGTTAAATTTTCAAGAACTGTAATTTTATCTGCTGCATATTGATCATATATAGCAGCTACTAAAGCACCGCTACTACCCACACCATATCCTTGCGGTATAGACGAGTCAAAATACATTCCAGAATCAATATCCTTTTGTAAAACTTCAAAATTAAATTGAACCAATTCTGTGT
>CAZECB010000252.1:0-3829 GCA_964510745.1 uncultured Flavobacteriaceae bacterium
CCAATAAATATAAAAAGAATAATTTACCAGAAGTGCGATCACAATTTGAAACGTATAATTATTATCTTAAAAAAAATGAAGCATAATGGGTGCTATCTCTATAAAAAAATATGCAGCAATAGATATTGGTTCCAATGCAGTTAGGCTATTAATAGCCAATATAATTGAAGAAAAAGGAAAGCCAACTCGCTTTAAAAAAAGCTCTTTAATTAGGGTTCCTGTGCGTTTAGGTGCTGATGTGTTTTTAACTGAAAAAATTTCTGAAGAAAACATTAATCGTATGATAGATACGATGAAAGCATTTCAATTATTAATGAAAACCAATAAAGTAGAACGTTATAAAGCATGTGCAACTTCTGCAATGCGTGAAGCCCAAAATGGTAAAATTGTAGTTGAAAAAATTTTAAAAACTACAGCTATTGATATTGATATTATTGACGGAAAAGAAGAAGCGGCTATTGTTGCCCAAACAGATTTAAACGCTTATATAGATAATAACAAAACCTATTTATATGTTGATGTTGGAGGCGGTAGTACTGAATTCACCTTAGTTAATAAAGGAAAAACAATAACTTCAAAATCATTTAAAATAGGTACAGTAAGACTTTTAAATGATATCGTAAAACATGCAGATTGGCTTGAATTAGAATCTTGGATTAAAACACATACAGAACTTTATGATACTATTGAAACTATAGGGTTTGGAGGTAATATCAATAAAATTTTTAAAGTCTCGGGAAAAGCGATTGGCAAGCCTTTGACTTATTTTTATTTAACGACATATTATAAAACATTATTATCATATTCTTATGAAGAGCGTATTACTGAATTAGATCTAAATCAAGATAGGGCAGATGTTATTATTCATGCCTTACGTATTTATTTATCTGCAATGAAATGGAGTAAATCAAAACACATTTATGTGCCTAAAATAGGATTATCTGATGGGATTATTAAAAGTGTGTATTTTGAAACAGTCAAAGGAAAGGAGCTCTCTTTTTAACCGTGAATAGTTTCAGATGTCCCTAATTTTTTCATGAGTTCAGCTTCATACTCTAGCAATTCATTCCATTTTAAATCGACTTCAACTCTATCACCATATTGTCTGGCAAAACCTAAAAACATAGTATAATGATTAGCTTCACTAACCATTAAATCTTTATAGAATTTAGCCAACTCTTTATCTTCTAATTCTTCAGATAGTAACCTAAATCGTTCACAACTTCGTGCTTCAATTAGCGCAGCGTATAGTAAGCGATGTACTAATTGTGTTGTTCTACTTCCACCTTTAGGGAAAAATTTAACAAGTTGTAGCACATAATCATCTTTACGATCGCGCCCTAATACCCAGCCATGTGCTATAATACGATCATGTACCATTTTAAAATGACTAATTTCTTCTTTAACTAAGGCAGTCATTTCAGTAACTAACTCTGTATACTCAGGAAAACTTACGATAAATGAAATAGCTGTACTTGCAGCTTTTTGTTCGCAAAACGCATGATCTGTTAAAATATCTTCAATATTTTTTTCTACTATATTGACCCAACGCGGATCTGTTGGTAATTTTAAACCTAACATATTATGTGAGTTCTTTTAATAAATAAATAGTTTGATTGCCTTCAGAGTCGACTTCCATGCGGTAATATTTATAATGATTAATATTATTAGGATTTATGAATGAAAATTCTATGCTAACCAATTCTGAAGTTGATCTAGTTTTATTAACCCAAGCGTGTTCTAAAGTGGCATTATCCCAAAATGAATCATCAGTATTATGCTTGAAGTTTTCAGCATTCAAAATAGCCTGTAATACTGGTTTTGATTTTTGAAAAATGGTGATTTCAGATTGAAAAACACGATGATATTTAGTGATTTTTGTATTATCCTTTGATAGAGTTTCATTAGTAAGCACAGAGGTATCCATTAGAGTGTAATTTTTAATGTTAACATGTGTTTTTGGATTTATAATTGTATCTGTTTCTATTTCAACATAATGTTCTGGATAATAAATCTCTAAATCTATTTTTTGAGTTTCAGTTTTAAATTTAGAAATAG
Source organism: uncultured Flavobacteriaceae bacterium (assembly GCA_964510745.1). GTDB lineage: Bacteria > Bacteroidota > Bacteroidia > Flavobacteriales > Flavobacteriaceae > AU392. Next base: position 2,059 of record CAZECB010000252.1, read on the forward strand.
AATCTTTACGAATTTGTTTGGTACGCTCTCGTCCGTCACAATTAATAAAAGAATTTACAATAAGAAGTATAATTATTATCTTTTTCATCACCTATTATATTATTATATATCTAAATCAAAAGTACGTCTCAGCAAATCTAGATTTTCGTTTTTGGCGTTTAATTTTTCGAATTTCTCCATTGACGTGTAAGCATATTTCTTTTCCATTTCTTCATTTACAATTATGGATAAGTTAATATCGTAATTATTTAGTTTCTGCCTTAAAAACCCAAGTAAATCATATTGTTGCCTCTCAAGTTCTACTTTATTAGTTTCATTAGGAAACTCCAAACAAATTGCTGTTCCACTTAATTTAGGGGTATCTATACTTAAAATAGAAGCTAAATTATGTTGCCCTGTTTTTTCTATTTTAATAATGTATTCCTTCCAATACGTTATTAGGTCTTCTTCTGTAAAAATATCTTTAGGTAAATTAGTAGTTTCATGAACAACATCCATTTGTTTTATAAGATGCTCTTTCTTTTTCTTGATACTGCTTAAAGATAAACCAGAAGTAACTTTAGTTTGCGTATTTAAAGTGATTTTAGGAGGTTTTTGTGCTATTTTTTTTGCCACTGCTAATTTAGGTTCTGCTACTTGTGTAATTAATTCAGAAGTAGTAGAATTAATGTATTCTTTTTTAGAAACAGTTGGAACTTTAATCGGAATAGGAGTAATGCCTTTTTTTTTGAAATAAGAGGCTGGAATTATAAAGTATTTAGACTTTTTTTTTTCTCCATCAAAATTGATAGAGGCAAGTTGCATTAACGATAATTCAACAAGTAAGCGTTGATTTTTACTAGTTTTATATTTTAAATCACAATCATTAGCAATTCGTATCGCTTCTAATAAAAACCCTTGACTTGCTAATTGTGATTGTTTGAGATATTTTTCTTTGGTTTGTTCACCAACCTCTAATAATTCTATTGTTTGTGGTGTTTTGGTAACTAGTAAATCTCTAAAATGAGATGCTAGACCTGCGATGTAATGATGACCATCGAATCCTTTAGAGAGCGTGTTATTTAATTGTAATAATAATTCAGGGATTTTATTTTCTAGAATTAAATCTGTACTCGTAAAATAGGTTTCGTAATCTAAAACGTTTAAGTTTTCAGTAACGGCTTGTCTTGTTAAATTTTTACCCGAAAAACTAACTACTCTATCAAAAATAGATAAGGCGTCACGCATAGCACCGTCAGCTTTTTGAGCAATGATATGAAGAGCATCATCTTCAACAGTTATTCCTTGCTCTTCAGCAATGTACTTTAAATAGTTTTTAGCATCTTTTACTGTAATTCGCTTAAAGTCGAATATTTGACAACGCGATAATATTGTTGGAATTATTTTATGCTTCTCTGTAGTTGCCAAAATAAAAATGCAATGAGCTGGAGGCTCTTCTAATGTTTTTAAAAAGGCATTAAAGGCTGCCTGAGATAGCATGTGTACTTCATCAATAATATATACTTTATATTTGCCAACTTGAGGCGGAATTCTAACTTGGTCTGTTAAACTTCTAATATCATCTACAGAATTATTAGATGCGGCATCTAACTCAAAAATATTAAATGCAAAGTCTTCTTCTTCTGTTTCAGAACCATCACTATTAATCATTTTAGCAAGGATACGAGCACATGTTGTTTTTCCAACACCACGAGGTCCTGTAAATAATAAGGCTTGTGCTAAATGATTATTTTCAATAGCATTTAATAAAGTATTTGTAATAGCTTGTTGC
>CAZECB010000253.1:0-3828 GCA_964510745.1 uncultured Flavobacteriaceae bacterium
TAATTACTGGACCTAATGGGACAGGAAAAGAATTGGTAGCACATTGGTTGCATCAAAAAAGCGAACGTTCTAAGGGAGCAATGATAGAAGTTAATTGTGCAGCAATACCTAGTGAACTTATTGAGAGTGAATTGTTTGGTCATGTTAAAGGCGCATTTACTTCTGCAAATAAAGACAGAGCAGGTAAATTTGAAGCTGCAAATGACGGGACTATTTTTCTAGATGAAATTGGAGATATGAGTCTTTCTGCACAAGCAAAAGTATTACGGGCATTGCAAGAAAACCGTATACAACGTGTGGGTAGTGATAAGGACATTAAAGTGAATGTTCGTGTAATAGCAGCTACTAATAAAAATTTAAAAACTGAAATTGCTGAAGGTCGATTTAGAGAGGATTTGTATCATAGGCTAGCAGTAATTTTAATAAAAGTTCCAGCATTAAATGATAGACGAGAAGATATTCCTTTATTAATTGAATATTTTTCTAGTAAAATAGCCAACGAACAAGGGGTTTCAAAAAAAACTTTTTCAACTAAGGCAATTAAATTACTTCAAGAATATGATTGGACGGGTAATATTAGAGAGCTACGCAATGTGATTGAGCGTTTAATTATTCTAGGAGAAAAAGAAGTTAGTGAAAGTGATGTAAAGTTATTTGCAAGTAAATAATTAACAGGATTAAAAAAACGCATAAATTATTAATTTATGCGTTTTTCTTTTAAGCTCTACTTTAAATTTAGTATGTTTTTTGAGATAGCTATTACCTACATTTATGTGAATTAATATACTTCTATCTTATTTAAACTAATTTGTTTTCGTAGAGTTAATCATTAATTATAATATACTGAAAAACATATTATTACAAAAATAATATTATTTTGAAACCTAGTTTCGTTAATAGAAATTAATTATCTTGCTCAGATTTCTCAATGTAAACTTCTAAACTATCAATAGTTGCTTTAACAGCTTCTACTGCTTTTTTTATATAAAAGCGTCCATCTTTAAAAGTTTTTGCACTAGTGATTTTAAAGAGGAGTTCAGAAGTGTCATATGCTAAATTATAAGTTTTTTCGCAATCACAGTTTTCTAAAACAGTCTTAGCGCTTTCAAACGCTTCTAGAGATCTTTCAGAAAAATGTTGTAAATGTTCTTTATTGTTAGAAACATAAGCTGATTCAATATCAGAATAAGCATAAAGTAAATCTTCATGTACATCACTGAAATTAGCCTGAGCTTTAACGTTAAAAAAAACGAGAATGAATAATAAAAAAAAGAATTGTTTTTTCATGATATTTTGGGTTTAAATGTTAAGTAGGTTTAGCTAAAATAGTAAAATATCAGTTAAGTAGTATGTTTTTTAGGATAAAATGTCGTTATTAGTACGTTTAATATATAATTTTAACAAATGTCTATTCAATGAAAAAAATACAGTCAAAAGATTTTATTGTCAACTCAAATATTGATTTAAAAGATAGGTCAACTTATTATAGTCTTGATGCAGATGAAGATAATATTGAAGATGAATTAGAAAAGGTCCGTGAAAAATTAGGTAAACTGCAAGACACTATTTATGCACATGGTAAATATGGCATTCTAGTGTGTATACAAGGTATGGATACTGCTGGTAAAGATAGTTTAATTAGAGAAGTGTTTAAGGATTTTAATACAAGAGGGATCGTTGTGCATAGTTTTAAAGTTCCTACAGAATTAGAGCGAAATCATGATTATTTATGGCGTCATTATATTGCATTACCAGCACGAGGAAAATTTAGTGTATTTAATAGAACACATTATGAAAACGTTTTAGTAACAAGAGTTCATCCTAATTATATTTTAGGAGAAAACCTTCCAGAAGTTAATTCTGTTGAAGATGTAAATGATTCGTTTTGGAGCAAACGTTTTGAGCAGATTAATAATTTTGAAAAACACATTGCAGAAAACGGAACACTTATTTTTAAATTCTTTTTAAACTTATCAAAGGCAGAGCAAAAAAATAGATTATTAAGACGGTTAGATAAACAAGAAAAAAACTGGAAATTCTCTCCAGGAGATTTAAAAGAACGTAAACTTTGGGATAAATACCAAATCTGTTATGAAGATGCAATTAATAGAACTTCAAAACCTCATGCGCCTTGGTTTACAATTCCTGCAGATGATAAGCCTACAGCACGGTATATTGTTGCTAAAATTTTATATGATACCTTGAAAACATATAAAGATATAAAAGAGCCAGAATTGAATGATAGCATAAAAGCTAATATAGAATTGTATAAAGCTGAATTGAATAATGAATAAATATATACTTTTTAACAGAATTTTTTTATGATTTGTTTTTATATAAGAATGTGTTATAAATAGTATATTTAGGGTCTTTAAATTATACAAGCAAATGAAATACTTTATACTTCTATTCACATTTTTATTATCCATTTCGACATTCTCACAAACAGACGCAGAAACAATTAAAAAAATCTATGACACTTCATTAAATAATGGAAAAAGTTATGAATGGTTAGACTATTTATCTAATGGTATAGGAGGTCGTTTGTCAGGATCTGAAAATGCAGAACGTGCTGTACAATGGACCAAAGCTGAATTAGATGAATTAGGTTTAGATAGGGTATGGTTACAACCTGTTATGGTTCCTAAATGGGTGCGTGGTGCTCCAGAAGAAGCTTATATAGAAACTGAAGCAGGAAGAACTTTAAAGGTTAACATCTGTGCTTTAGGCGGGTCTGTTGCTACACCAAAAAATGGCATTAAAGCTGAAGTGATAGAAGTACAAGGTTTAGAAGAGCTAGAAACTTTAGGGAGAGAAAAATTAGAAGGTAAAATTGTGTTTTTTAATCGCCCTATGGATCCAACATTATTAAATACATTTCAAGCCTATGGAGGGGCTGTAGACCAACGTGGTAATGGCGCAAGAGAGGCAAGTAAATATGGAACTGTTGGAGCTATTGTGCGTTCAATGAATTTACGATTAGATGATTATCCTCATACCGGTGGTTTACGTTATGGTGATCAACCTGTAAATGAGCGTATTCCGTCAGCAGCAATAAGTACTAATCACGCTGAACTATTGAGTAGTATATTAAAAAACGATGGATCTGCTCAACTTTATTTTAAACAAAATAGCCAGCAATTTGATGATGTATTGTCTCACAATGTAATTGGTGAAATTACAGGAAGTGAATTTCCAGATGAATACATCGTTGTAGGAGGACATCTAGATTCTTGGGATTTAGGCGATGGCTCACATGATGATGGTGCGGGATGTACACAATCTATGGATGTCTTACGTATATTTAAAGAAAATGACATACGTCCAAAACGTTCTATTAGAGTTGTATTATTTATGAATGAAGAAAACGGATTACGAGGCGGAACGGAATATGCTAGGGTTGCAAAAGAAAAGAATGAGAATCACATTTTTGCCTTAGAAAGTGATTCAGGAGGGTTCACCCCTAGAGGATTTATTTTTGATTCTAATGCTGAAAACTTCAAAAAAATTGAAAGCTGGAAATCATTATTTAAACCTTATTTAATTCACTTTTTTGAACAAGGTGGAAGTGGTGCGGATATCGGGTCATTAAAATCGGATGCTATTGTTTTGGCTGGATTAAGACCAGATTCTCAACGCTATTTTGATTATCATCATACTGCAATTGATACATTTGATGCGATTAATAAACGTGAATTAGAATTAGGAACTGCAACCATGACTTCACTAGTTTATTTAGTAGATAAATATGGATTCTAAATAATTGAAAAATTTAATTGTATGTCCGTAAGTAGTCCTAAAACGAATTAATTTTCGTATATTATATAG
>CAZECB010000254.1:0-3804 GCA_964510745.1 uncultured Flavobacteriaceae bacterium
CTAAAGCGAAATGCACTAAAGTACATAGTTTTAACTATTTTTGAGACCAATAAATATGAAATTCGGAAGCGTCACTAATCCAGAACAGATTGATTTTACTTTACCACCAGATCATCCTAAAACAAAGGAGACGCTAGCACGATTTAAAGATGATAATATTCCTGAAATATATCTAGGATGTGCCAAGTGGAATAGGGCAGATTTAAAAGGATTTTATCCAAGAGGTACAAAAGATGAATTGACCTATTACTCACGTCAATTTAATTGCGTTGAGATGAATGCTACATTTTACAGAATTTTTCCTGCGGAACAATTTTCAACTTGGCATGATAAAACACCTAGTGAATTTAAATTCTTTCCGAAGTTAAATCAAGAAATTAGTCATTGGAAACGTTTAAACGAAGTAAAAGAAGTAGTTGAACATTATCTATATAACATTTCAAACTTAAAGAAGAAACTAGGCACTATATTTTTACAAATGCATACTAATTTTGCACCTAAAGATTTTGATAGAGTGGTTAATTTTATTGAAACATGGCCAAAAGAGGTGAAGCTTGCCATAGAATTTAGACATACCAATTGGTATAACGATGTTAGTGTAGCCAATGAATTATATGACTTATTAGAACGTCATGGTATCTCTAATGTGATTGTTGATACTGCTGGGCGTCGTGATTTAATGCATATGCGTTTAACTAATCAAACTGCATTTGTGCGTTATGTAGGTGCTAATCATCATACCGATTATTCACGCTTAGATGATTGGATAATTCGGTTAAAAGAATGGAAAACACAGGGCATTAAAGAGATTGATTTTTTTATCCATCAAAATATTGAATTAGAATCTCCATTATTATCAGCATATTTTGCTCAAAGACTAAATGACGAATTAGGGTACAGCCTAACCATTCCTAATCAAAATTTACAACAAAGACTATTATAATGAGATTTCATACACATAAATTAGGTTAAACTCGAAGGCTTAAACCCTAATTATTTGGAGTTTACTAAAGCTGTTAAAATCAAGTTAATTGCTTATAAACACTATATTATTCAGTTGAATAAATAGTACTTTTAAGAATTATATTATTCTAACAATTAATTCATTAAATAAATTAAAATGAAAAAATTAATTTTCAGTGCTGCCATTTGCACAATGGCATTTGTGACATTCTTAGCGGTAAGCAAAAAAGAAACGACCACAACGAACCCTTTAACAGCTAATTTTACTGTTGGAAATCCAGAAATAACATCAATCAACGCATTGAGTTTTGGTCCTGATGGTATTCTATTTATTGGAGATTCTAAAAATGCAGCTATTTATGCATTAGATACCAAAGATAATACTGCTAAAGAAACTTCTGAACGTATTGTATTAAGAGAGGTAGATAATAAAATTGCAGCCTCTTTAGGAACTACTGCAGATAAAATCAGAGTGACTGATATGGCTGTGAATCCAGTATCTAAATCGGTTTACTTTTCTGTAAATACTGCAGATGGAACACCGGTAGTATTAAAACTAAATGGAGAAAGTTTAGAAAATGTGAACTTAAAAGATGTTAGTTATTCTAAAATAGGATTACAAAACCCTATTTCTGCTGATAAAAAAGATAGAAGAGGGCGTTCGCAACGTGCTTCAGCAATTTCTGATTTAAAATATCACAATGGTAAGGTTATGGTCACAGGATTATCTAATGAAGAGTTTAGTTCTACATTCAGAAGTATGCCTTTCCCGTTTACAGATGCTCAAGATCATGCATCTTTAGAGATTTATCACGCTGCTCATGCACGTTTTGAAACCTATGCACCAATTAAAACATTTAGTGTTATAAATATTGAAAATAAAGATTATTTAATGGCAAGTTATACATGTACACCTTTAGTATTATTTCCTATGGATGATTTAAAAGGAGGTACACATGTAAAAGGTAGAACTGTTGCTGAATTAGGTGCTGGAAATGCACCGTTAGATATGATTACGTTTGAAAGAGATGGAAAGCCACATTTTTTAATGTCTAATTCTAATCGTCCAGTAATGCGTATTGATTATGATGACATCATTAGTTTTAAATCTGAATTAACAGAACCTGTAAAAGGTTATAATACTGAAGGGATTGTATACACAAACTTACCAATGGTAAATGTTTTACAGTTAGATAATTTAGATGCTAATAATATTATATTCTTACAAAGAACTGCTGGAGGAGAACTTATTTTAGTGAGCCGCCCAACAAATAGAGTTTAATGATACACCATATATTTACAAAAATGACTAAGATTGTATTCTTGGTCGTTTTTTGTGTTTTATTAAGTTGTAAAAACGAAAAGAATACAGGCATAGAAGTTGTATATCAATCAGAGAAAGCGACTGCTATCATTTTTACCTCTAAATTAGCGACTAATAATGCGAAAGTATTTTTAGAGAGTAATCTAGAAACACCTGTTTTGGGTTCTTATAGCCTTAATAGTAATCAGTATACCTTTGAACCTATAATTCCGTTTTCATCAGGTGAAACTTATGTATTGCTAGAAAATGGAGATCAAAAATCTAGTTTTACAATACACAAAACTAATAATAGTATTGCACCTGAACTTGTTGCGATTTATCCATCGACCAATACAGTCCCTGAAAATTTATTGAAAATGTATTTTCAGTTTTCAAAACCAATGCAAGAAGTTGGTTCTGCTTTAGATTTTATAACAATCACTAATAATGCAACAGGAGATGATGTAGATGTATTTTTAGAGTTACCTACTGAACTTTGGAATAAAGAGCACACTCGCTTAACATTATGGCTAGACCCAGGACGTATTAAAACCGATTTGATACCTAACAAAGAAAAAGGCTTACCCATTTTAAAAGGAAATACATATACATTGACTATAGATTCAAATTGGAACGATGCCCAAGGAAATTCCTTAAAAGAATCTTATCAAAAAACGTTTACCGTTACTGATCGTGATGCTAATAAACCGCAACTAAAAAATTGGAAGTTATTAATTACCCTAGATGTGTTAACACTTCATTTTAATGAACCTATGGATGGTATTTTAGCTGGAAAATCATTCCGTATTACTAACTCCAATAATGAAGATGTTTTGGGTGATTTTGAATTAATTAATGAGGAACAAACACTTAAATTTCATCCGGAACATCCATTTGCACTAGGGGAGTATAACCTTGTCGTAGATTCAAAATTAGAAGATTTAGCAGGCAATAATTTAAATCATCCATTTGATAATGATTTAACAAAAGCGTCTAAGAATAAAAATACAACTACAAAGTCTTTAACATTTATTGTAGATTAAAAATGTAACCTCGATAGAATTAATATCGTCATATGGGAAAATCATTTTATGACATTTAATATTAAACACTTAATTGAGTTAGGAATACATATTTACTTGTTCATCATTTTAAATCAATATGGTATTGGGAAGATTATTGGGCAGCAATTTTATAGAAAAGGAAAACTTCCAGAAAGCGTTGCAAATATAAGATTGGGAAATGTTGAAGCGTTTGATTTGGCTTGGACCTTTATGGGATATTCTTTTTATTATATTTTATTTGTAGGCTTGTCCCAAATTATTGGATCTTGGTTATTGTTATTTAATAAAACTAAATTACTAGGAGTAATAGTACTTATTCCTATCATGCTAAATATTGTTGTTTTTGATATTATATTTTTAAATGCATATGGGGCTTTAGCCAGTGCTACATTATATTTGTCACTTTTAATTATTGTCCTGTTTTTAAATAAAAACAGAGTTATAAAAGCATTAAAAACCTTAACTACTAAATCA
>CAZECB010000255.1:0-3791 GCA_964510745.1 uncultured Flavobacteriaceae bacterium
ATTGGAAACCATATCAATCGGCTATGGAGCAATTAAAACTGTCGCCTTTTAAAGAAGTAAAATCGTTTCGATTGAATTAAATCATTTTAAATAATATCGCTCTAAAAAACGCTCTGAACATGTCAGAGCGTTTTTTTATACAAATTCATTACCTTTCCCTCGATCTAAAATTTTTATACTAAATTAACCGAGGTGATAAAAAAACTAGCTTCTTATTTTGAAACTATTTCTGACGAAAAGCGCATTGTTTTAGTTCGTAAATTTGTTGCGTTATTTTTTAGTATTGGTATTATAATGTCTCCAAAACTCTGGGGAATAACTACATATCGATTATTTCCTTTAACACCAATTTCAGATAACATTCCTATATTTTCTAATAACTTAAGTTTTATTATAGCTCTTATACTATTAACCTGTTTGGTTATTACAGTACTCCTTAAAAATAGAATAGTACTTTCGCTTCTTTTTAGTGTAATTCTTTTTCTTTTATTACAAGATCAATTACGTTGGCAACCATGGGTATATATGTATTTACTACTTTTATTTCCTTTTCTCATTTTTAAAAATGAGAATAAAAGAGAGTTCATTAATTATTTAAAAATTATAATAATAGGTGTTTACTTATGGAGTGGCATTCATAAGCTAAGTCCTAATTTTATAGACTCCACATTTTATAGCATGATTAGAGTGTTTTTTAATATTGGTGATGAAGCACTTATTCATAAGTTCAAATTTATTGGTTATACTATTCCTATTATAGAAATTCTTATAGGCATTTTTCTTATAATTCCTAGATTTAGAATTAAAGGAGTTTATTTAGCAATTATAACACATTTATTTATTTTAATTTATTTAAGCCCTAATCCTATTGGTATTGGCTTTAACTCTATTGTATATCCATGGAACCTAGCAATGATGTTAATTGTTTTTAGTTTATTTTATAAGAATACTAATACACTCATTATTTATAAATTGTTACATATAAAAATACAACTCATAAATACTTTTGGAATACTTCTTTTTTGGATATTACCCTTGCTAAATATTTTTAATTTGTGGGATCATTATTTATCATTTTCTTTATATTCAGATCAAACTAATTACTATTACATTAATGTAAAAACTGAATCAAAAACTGAAATTGATAAATCATTAACTCCTTTTATTATAGATAAGTCCTCGTCATACATTCCATACATAGAGCATATTTCTGGAGATCTATTCATTGATATTAATAAATGGTCTTTAACAGAATTAAATGTACCCTTTTATCCAGAAAGTAGAGTATTTAATTCATTTAGTAAAAAGTTTTGCGAGCTATTATTAATAGAAGAAAGCTATCTTTACATTGAAAAACAAGCTCCTTTAAAAAATAGAGCTTTTTCTAGTTTTTCTTGTAACTAAATATCAAATTCATTTGTTATACATCAAAAAGTAAGGCAGACATGATTAAAATATTTATTATCCATTGGTAATAAACTATTTTTAAGCTATCTTGGCAACCCAAACCTAAAAACCTACATTGTTATGTATTCAAAAAAAATAACATTTCGCTTATTTTTCATTATTAACTTTTTTATAATAATTACTACTAGTTTCACTTCTTGCAATGATGATGATGATGATATAATTATCATAAATGATGATAACGATGTTGACACTAGCACAACTTGTAATGATCCAGCTGATTTTATATTTGTAGAAGAAAATAATTTTATTAATATAGAATTTGAAAATTCTGTTTTTAACAATGATTGGGAACTCATTAATTCCTCAAATAATGTAACAGGAGATGGTTATATGGTTTGGACAGGTTCACAATTTCTTAGAGAACCTAGTAACGATTTAACCACATTTACAATTCGTATACAAAATCCCGGTACTTATCGTTTCATTTGGAGGTCTGCTGTTACTATTGGAAACAATGGCTCAGATCATAATGATACTTGGTTACGATTTTCAGATGCAGATGATTATTTTGGAGAACGAAATAATGGAAGTATAGTTTTTCCAAATGATACAGGAAGAACTCCAAACCCTAATGGTGCTTCTATAGATGGCTGGTTTAAAGTATATAGAAGTGGTAATGATTTAGATTTTAAATGGCAATCAAGTACCTCAGATAATGATGCTCATAATATTTTTGTGCGCTTTGATACTTCAGGTGATTATACCATGGAAATATCAGCTCGTTCTTCTGGTCATGCAATAGATAGATTTATACTCTTTCAAGAAACAGATTATACGATGCAAGAAGCTATTTCAGAAGAAAATAGCTTAAGTACAATTATGTGTGAATAAGTATTTTCATAGAAACCATTAGATTGATTTATTGCGTTTCTTCTCATTTTCTTATTTCTAAAATCAAAGAAATGAGAAGAATCTTAAAAATGATTGTTTTATACAAATTTTAAAACAAAGTAAGTTTGAAAAATATATTTCAAAACTTTCATGAAGCTTATTCTCTATATTCAAACATTTGTTAAAAAAATACAACGAATTAGAACTCATCGAAAAGTAATCTTAACTTAGCGGTTCAAACTTAATTAAAAATCAAGATTCATGAACCTAGAAAAAGTATCCTTTTTAAATAACGAAGGTCAAACACTTGCAGGTCGTCTAGAACTACCTACAGAACAAATTCCTCATAATTTTGCGATATTTGCACACTGTTTTACTTGTAATAAAAATTTATCTGCAGTAAGAAATATAAGTCGTGCATTAACAAATAATGGTTTTGGAGTGCTACGCTTTGATTTTACTGGTTTGGGAGAAAGTGCTGGTGATTTTGAAGACACTAATTTTTCTGGAAATGTAGAAGATATTGTTAGTGCTGCTAAGTTTTTAGAAGAAAACCATATTGCGCCAACACTTATTATAGGGCATTCTTTAGGTGGAGCTGCATCTATATTTGCGGCTTCTGAAATAGATTCAATAAAAGCAGTAGCTACTGTAGGAGCTCCATCAAATCCAAAACATGTTACCCATTTATTAAATAGTAGTATAGAAGAGATTAAAGATACCGGAATGGCTGTGGTTAACCTTAGTGGTAGAGATTTTACTATTAAAAAACAATTTATCGATGATTTGGAAACAAAATCATTGCCAGATGTTGCTAAAAATTTACGAAAGGCATTGTTAGTTATGCACTCTCCCCAAGATACAACTGTTGGAGTTAAAAACGCTGAAGAAATTTATGTCTCTGCTCACCATCCAAAAAGTTTTGTATCGTTAGATGGGGCAGATCATTTATTATCAAGAAAAGAAGATTCAATCTATGCCGGTGAAATTATTTCAGGTTGGGCAAAACGTTATATTGAAGTACCAGAGCAAAATATTTTAAAATCAAAACATCAAGTTGCAGTAAGCTTAGATGCTGAAGATGGATTTACTACACAAATGAAAGTTGGAAATCACTATCTAATGGCAGATGAACCCGTTAGTTTTGGAGGTAATGATTTTGGCCCGTCTCCTTATGAACTTGTTTCTGCTGGTCTTTCAGCTTGCACTGCAATGACGATTCAAATGTATGCAAAGCGTAAAGATTGGGACGTTAAAAATGTACAAGTGCATACAAGTTATAGTAAAACACATGCTCAAGATTGTCAAGATTGTGATGTCTCATCTTCAAAAATTGACACCTTTAATCGTGACATTAAATTTGAAGGTAATCTTGATGAAAAACAAACAGAACGCTTGTTACAAATTGCTGACAAATGTCCTGTTCATAAAACATTGCATAATGAAACACAAGTCATTACTAATTTGATAAAATAATTGTATTTTGCAAA
>CAZECB010000256.1:0-3782 GCA_964510745.1 uncultured Flavobacteriaceae bacterium
TATTCCAATTTCTCTCCAGGTTGTTGGTATAATAGCATTATCAACAGCTGGGCGCTCAACACCATTAAATGTAGTTGGTTCATGAAATTCATTAATAATTCCAAAAGGAACTAACATTAACCCGCCGCGTAAATTCACATTAGGAGCTACCACATAATTGATAAATGCCTGTTCAACAAATACTTCATTAACGTGTTCAAACTCAACCTCTGTAACAAATTGTGTTTTTTCATTAAATTTATATCCAAAAAGCAATACTAAACGTTGTACATCTAACTCTCCGTTATCTCCTTCTGGTTGATTATAAGTTACTTCTCCATATGCCCCAACAGTTACTGCTTTTCCGTAATTACCAGAAAGAATACGTTGTGCAGCATTTAATTGTTTTTGTGGATCGAAAGTTATTGAATCTTGTTTTGTTTGAGCAAAGCTAAACGTGCTTATTAATGTGATTAAAATTAATAGTGGTTTTTTCATTGTTTTTATTTAGACTTATTATAAATAGGTTTTTAATTCGAGTGCAAATATAAAACTGAAAATGATTTTATCAAATTTTATTTAGACTAATTTTAAATAATTAACAGTTAGGTAATATTGAAGTATTTAAGCCAAATAAAAAAAGATATTAATGATAACTCGTAAATATTTTAGAAGCCTCATTGTAAGCACTTTCAAAACTTAAAGCATTTAAATTATCATTTGTTTTTTTAGATGTAAAATAGGATAATAATTTTTCTGTTGGCATGTTACCAGTAAGCTCGTCTGCTGCCATTGGGCAACCTCCAAAGCCTTGAATAGCGCCATCAAAACGTCTGCAACCTGCAAGGTAAGCAGCGTTCACTTTTTCATGCCAAGTAGTTGGTGTAGTGTGTAAATGTGCTCCAAATTCAATGTCTGAATATTGAGGTATTAAATTAGAAAACAAATAATTAATATTCTCTGGGTTTGAAGTGCCAATGGTATCACTTAATGATAAAATTTTAACACCCATTTTACTTAAACGTTCTGTCCACTCCCCTACAATATCAACATTCCAAGGGTCTCCATATGGGTTTCCAAATCCCATAGATAAATAAGCAACTACTTCTTTATTAGATTGGTCTGCAATATTTAAAATCTCTTGTAATGTTATTACAGATTGCGCTATAGTTTTATGCGTGTTACGCATCTGAAAGTTTTCTGAAATTGAAAATGGATATCCTAAATATTTTATTTCAGGATGTTTTGAAGCATCAGATGCACCTCTTGTATTTGCTATAATCGCTAATAGTTTACTTGTAGTTTTTGATAAATCTAATTGAGATAATACCTCAGCGGTATCTACCATTTGCGGAATAGCTTTTGGAGACACAAAACTTCCAAAATCTATAGTATCAAACCCAACACGAAGTAATGCTTGAATGTACTGTACTTTCTTCTCTGTTGGAATAAAGTCTTTAATGCCTTGCATAGCATCTCTTGGACATTCAATAATTTTAATTTTATTGGGCATAATTCAATTTTGAAAGTTTAAAAATACTACTATTTTTTATGCTTTAAAATCTATAGTAATCTTAAATTAGAATAAAAACTGCAATTCCCACAAACACAATAATTTGTAGCCATTTTAAAATCAAACTTACATGAGTATTATCTTTTAAATACATAGAAATTGATCCAGATAAAATAGCGATGCTAGAAAACACAATTAAAGACACTAGTATAAACAAAAATCCTAAAATATAAAATTGAATTACTGTACTTAAAGTATTACTAAATAAGAATCCCGGAAAAAATGCAAGAAAGAATAAAGATACTTTAGGATTTAATACATTCATAATAAATCCTTGTTTAAATAATTGAAATATACTCTTTTTAGGTGCATCATCAGACAATGCTATTTTAGAGTCACTTTTAAATACATTATAAGCTAAAAACAAAAGGTAAAAAGCACCTAAAAGTTTAATACCAAAAAACAAGGTTTTATTTTCTTTAATAAGAATAGAAATTCCAAAAGCCACTAAAGATGTATGCACCAAACATCCTGAAGTTAAACCAGCAACAGTTGCTAATCCATACTTTTTACCATTTGTGATACTTTGAATAAGCACATAAATATTATCTGGCCCTGGTGATATTGCTAAAAGCGACGTTGCTAAAACAAACGATATTAAAATATCATAGTTCACACTTTTTGTTTAAGAAGTGCTTTATTAATATTTTTTATCAACTTAGGCCCTTCGTAAATAAAACCTGTGTAGAGTTGCACTAAATCAGCTCCTGCTTCTAATTTCTCTAAAGCATCTTCTGCAGAATGGATTCCTCCTACACCTACAATTGGGAATGCTTTATTACTTTTAGTTGCTAAAAAACGAATCACTTCTGTAGAACGATTAGTTAATGGTTGGCCACTCAATCCTCCAATTTCAGCTTTATTATCAGATTGTAAACCATCTCTTGAAATGGTAGTATTAGTAGCAATCACACCTTCTATATCAGTTTCTTTTACAATATCAATAATATCTAATAACTGCTCGTTAGTTAAATCTGGGGCAATTTTTAAAAGTATAGGTTTTGGTTTTTGGTTAGACGCCTTATTACTTTTCTCATTATTCATTTTTTTCAATGCTAATAATAGTTTGGTCAAAGGCTCTTTATCTTGTAATGCTCTTAAGTTAGGTGTATTAGGAGAACTTACATTTACAACAAAATAATCGACATGATTAAACAAGGCTTCAAAACAGATTTTATAATCTTCAACTGCAGATTCGTTAGGTGTGATTTTATTTTTCCCTATGTTTCCACCTATTAAAACACCAGTATTTTTTTTCAATCGTTTGATTACTTCTGTAACACCACCATTATTAAACCCCATACGGTTAATAATTGCTTTATCAGCTTTAAGCCTAAACAATCGTTTTTTAGGGTTTCCATCTTGAGGCTTTGGAGTTAGTGTTCCTATTTCTATAAAACCAAAACCAAAATTACTAAGTTCATTATATAACTTAGCATCTTTATCAAATCCAGCAGCCAGCCCTACAGGATTTTTAAATTTTAAACCGAAAATTGTACGTTCCAAACGCGTATCATTAACTTGATACAAGCTTCTATAAATCGATTTAAAAAAAGGGATTTTGGATGTATTTCTAATTAAAGCAAATGTAAAATAATGTACTTTTTCAGGGTCAAAGCAAAAAAGTAATGGGCGGATTAATAATTTATACATAAATAAAACATATCTAAAGGCAAAAGTAACGCAAAACAAATCAACAAAAAAGAAACCTAGCCAAGACTTGTGCCTTTATAAAGGGTTCATTATTTTTGAGTCAAATGAAAAAACCAATGCTAAACAAGCAACATATTACAGATCGTTTTATAAGTTATATTACTATTGATACTGAAAGTGACCCTGAAAGTAACACCACACCTAGTTCAGAAAAACAATGGGATTTAGCTAACAAATTAGTAGCTGAATTAAAAGCAATTGGACTACCTGATGTTACTATAGATGAGAATGCTTATATCATGGCTACGTTACCTAGTAATGTAAATCATAATGTGCCAACAATAGGCTTTATCTCTCATTTTGACACCTCGCCAGATTTCACAGGAGCTAATGTAAATCCTCAAATTATTGAAAATTATAACGGAAAAGACATTGTTCTAAATACAGAAGAGAACATAGTATTATCTCCTGATTATTTTGAAGATTTATTACAGTACAAGGGACAAACATTAATTACTACAGATGGTACTACACTTTTAGGAGCAGATGATAAAGCAGGTATTTGCGAAATAGTAAG
>CAZECB010000257.1:0-3775 GCA_964510745.1 uncultured Flavobacteriaceae bacterium
AGATTTGGCGGACATTATAAAAATACACTAAACTTTGGATTAAGTACCAAAACCCGTATTAACTATAGTTATTGTTGTAGTGCGTTTTTATTGCTCATATTCGCTATAACTTATCCGCTTTTTATTTCCGATTGTGTCTATCTCTATTTTTCCGTATTTAAATTCGGTTGAGTCAATTTCTATGTTTTTTGGCAAATTATAACTTACATTAAATGAATAATCAGGCAAAAAACCGTCATAAGTGTAATAGTAAGAAATGCTGTCTGCGTTCTTTTGCAATTTCGGAAACCATTTAATTTTGGTGATTTCTTGATATTCCTCAAACGTCAAATTATCAGCTTTTGTTCCGTAAGCAAGTCCGTTTGCTGGTTCGATTTTCATTGCCAACTCTTTTCTTAAATCACTTTTCTCAATTCGATTTTCGTAAATCTTTTTCGAATAATTAAAATAAAGAAGTGAAGAAATCAAAACAGTTATCAATGCAGAAATTTGTATCCTTTTCTTAACGGATGTATTTCTTTTTCTAAAAAATCCGATTACGATTCTTATTCCGATTAGTGATAGAAATGAGAATCCGATTATTTTTAAAAACTCAATTGGTCGAACATAACTATTGAAAGTCAATTCAATAAAGTCAGTCCAATAAGCCAATAATCCAGTCAGAATTATCAGATTTATTAAAACAATTACTAAATATTTAATCGATTTTCTAATCATTTCTTGTAATGCACTACAACTATAAGTTATATTTTACTGTAAAAATGACATATCGAGGCTGTACAAAAAACTCTGTATTAGAAATACTTATATCATTGACATTATTATTACTAATCACATCAACATCTAGCAAGTTTGTTGCTTGTACTCTAAACTCCCATTTGCTTTCTGGTTTTTGATAATAAAGATTTGCTTCTAAAAACTGGTATGTATTACTCAAATCAGTACTATCATCATTATCATCATAGTCATAATAACTCCAATCTGCTCCAAAAGTAAATCCTTTTAAGAAGTTAATTTCCATATTAGCAAATGGTCTGTTTGTAATAAATGTACGATCTGTAAACCCATTATCAGAGCGAGTACTATTATAATTATATCCTATCTCAAAGTTAGGAGCTTCTTTAAAATTGGTTTCTAAACTTGTTTGATAGTTCTGCGTAAAGTTTTTTGTATTACGATCTTGATTATTAATAATATTGTTAAGGTCACTCCAAGATACATTTCCACGTATATTCCATTTAAATTTTTTAAAGGTTTTAGAAAAACGAGCGTTCCCCGCAAATGTCTCATCAACAAAATTGCTATTATTGATAGGGGATGAGATTTGATCAATCCCTTGGAATATCCCGGCAGTCTTTACAGGATCAATACGCCTACTATAATTAACTCCTCCAAAAAGGTTTGTAAAATTAAACATGCTAAAACTGAAATAATTTAGGCTTATATTATGGAATAGTGCGTTTTCAAGATTTCGATTCCCTCTAAATAAACGGTTAAAGTTGTTAAAGACTAATCCTTCAGCATAATTAGTCACATCTGTATACTGTGCTGTTACTTGATAATTTAGTTGTAAACGTTTACTTTGTGCAAATTGCGCAATTCCAAAAAAATCTGGTAACACAAACCATTTATTATCTTCTGTTACACTAGCTGCTTGATCGCTTTTTATCCCATACCTATGTAATGTAAGCCCTGGAGTAAAGGTGTAAATGCCTGTTTTAAATTTATAATGCAGCCCTAGAAACCAATCACTAAAATTAAACTGTACATCATTTTCTAAAGATGCTATATCGCCTGTATTTGGATCAGGAAGAGAATTATTAAAATCTTGAATTCCATTCCCTTCTAAAAGTTGAAAAATAGTAGAGTTAAAATCTTGCCTGCTTAATGTACTTCCTAATGTAAAATTGATATTACTCTTATTATTTATAACATAATAGTAATCTATTTTTGCATCTAATTTATTAGAACGTATTGTTTTATTTTGATTTATATCAAATAGATCCTGTTCTTCTGTTACTAATGGCAGTACCGATTGGAATGGCTGCTGGCTCACCAATGCATTATAAAATGGGTCTTCTTCTTGGAAAAGATGCTGTACAGTAGCTGCAAAGATATTATTGACATCTAGTGTATAATAGGCATTTAAATTCTGATTGATAGAAAACGGACTATTCTCTTTACGCTGATCTACATTGTCTGTATTTTCTTCAAAAATGGAATCATTCTCATCTATAATTCGCTCTATAGATGTACCATCAGAAAATTCGGTTTGTTTAGACAGTTTTGCTAAGACATCATAATCTACTTGAAGGTTTGTATTAGGCTTATGCACAGCACTAAACTTTACCATTCCTAACTGATTACGCTGATCGCTTACCTCATTAAATTCCTGAGAAACAGATCCCTGCAAAGGGTTTCCGTTTCCATCCAGTAAAACCTGCCCGTTATCATCACGCAAAACTTCACTATTTATAAATGTATTTAGAGAATTATTTATAAAATTTGTACGCCCATCATTTAAAATAGTAAACCCACTAACGTCCCAAGTTTTTGATGGACTATAGGTGAAATTAGCCCCAATAAAATCAGACTCTATCTCATTGGCCCTATTGTTTTGAATAGTTAAAAATCCTAAACCTCCATCAGAAATATTAAACGATGTTCCTCCTCGCTGATTGAAATTTCTGAAACCACCCGTAAAATTAAAATAATCTCTAAACGTAAATGGAACCTCTCCTGTGTTATTGAAATTTCCTATAATGTTAACACTTCCTTTAGGGCTGTAATAAAACAACTTAGGTTTTACAGTATACCTAAACTCATCATCTCCTTCTCCTCCTCCTGTAGTAATATCACCAAACCAAAAGTTTTTCTTTCCTTCTTTTAATTTAAGGTTAATGGCAATATTATCTTGATCATTTCCAAGACCTCTTAACTGAGAGACTTCATTATAATTCTTTAATACTTCTACTTTCTTAAGAGCATCTGCGGGTACATTTTGAGTTGCAAGTTTACTATCTCCATCAAAGAAGTCTTTCCCTTCAATCATTACTTTAGAGACACGCTGCCCTTCTACCTCAATCTCTCCATCCTCAGTAACCTCTACACCTGGAAGTTTCTTTAATACATCTCCCAATTTTTTCTCATTTCCGTTTGTAAAACTATCTGTATTATATACAATGGTGTCGCCTTTTACAGTAACAGGCATTTCATACACCAACTCTACATTGTCTAATTGATTAGGATCAGATACTAATACAAAATCTTTTGTATCATCATTTCCATTTTCAGGAACTGTATAATCTACAATTTCTGACTTTAGCCCTAAATAACTCACTTTAAGTTCATAGGTTGTATTTACAGTTAAATCTAATTTATATCTACCCTTAGTATCTGTGATTCCATAAGATTCTAGAGTTCCTTTTGCTTTGTTTGTAGCAATAATATTTGCTAATTCTAAAGGGTTTCCGATACTGTCTTTTACAGTACCTCTAAGCTCTATACTTTGAGCAAAAAACCCTATGGGCATTGTAAAAAGCAACACTAAAATAATAATGTTTAAACGCATTTTGATTGTATTTGATTAGTTATTCAAGTGTGTAAATCTTGGATTCCTTGTTGTTTATTGGCACCGCCAAAGGGTTTAATACCTCGAGGCTTGCCTAGAAATTAAAATTCAGTTTTGTATAAATGCCTCGTGGACTTGCCCCAAGGTAGTTTACTTTTATTTACAATGTATGCTCTTAACCTCGAAATCTACCTCTGCCACCTC
>CAZECB010000258.1:0-3762 GCA_964510745.1 uncultured Flavobacteriaceae bacterium
TCACTAATTTCATTTTCAGAAACACGCCTATGTATAGGTTCATTTTTTGCTCTTTCTTCATAAGAAGGTTCAAAAGCTTTATTCAATACTAAGTCAGCTATATCAAGTGTTTCTTCTTTAGTATTTTCAAATTTTACTGATGATTCACTTCCATCTATATTTAAGTCATTAAAAACTTCAGTTGTAGTCTTCGTTCCAGTAAATCTACTAACATTTAAACTTGAACTATCTAAGCCTATGTCAATGAGCGCTGGAACTTTGTAATTATCTTCTAAAACTCCAGTATTAAATATGGTGACTACATTAGTATCATCATCATGTTTATAAATAGATAATTCTGCGTAAAGTTTTGAGTCAGACTTCCCTCCGTCTTTAATTAAAGTATTAAGATTATCTACAATTTCTTGATACTCTCTATCTTCAATAGCAGTAATAGTATTACTAAGTACTTTTTTTACTTTAAACCAAAACTGCTCTTCCTTATTTTCAACAGTACTATTTATATAATAAGCTTGCACAAAAATTATACCAATAAGTGATAAACTCATTAATACTATCAATAAAACGAATAGTTTTTTACGCATCATCCAAAATTAACATTTTAACATTTAGGGATATCCCCATTTAACCTTACATTAACAAAAATGTTAAAATTTTGATTTTAAACCTGTTTTAGTAGCTTTTCGTGGATTTCTGCTACTTGCATTTTTGTTTTAATTAAGTCGGTATTCGTGATGACAAATTGCGAAAGTTTTATTTTTTCTTCATCATTCCATTGGTTATTGATTATTGATTTTACTTTCCCTTCAGAAGTGTTATCTCTAGCAATTACTCTATCTATTCTAACCTCTATAGGTGCTGTTACTGTAATAACCGCATCACAAGATTTATAACTATCATTTTCAAATAGTATGGCAACTTCTTTTATAACATAAGGGTAATCTTGTTTCATCACCCATTTTTTAAAATGTGAAGCTACTTTAGGGTGTACAATAGCATTCATTTTTTTTAATAGTACTTTATTTTTAAAAATTTTATCAGCTAAAAATGGCCTGTTTAAAGTATTATTTAAATAGGCTTCTTCTCCAAATAGAGCAATAAGTTTTTTTCTAATTATTTTTGAGGTATTCATTAATTTTTTAGCTTCAATATCTGCTATGTAAATTGGCACTCCTAGCTCTAAAAATAATTTTGCTACTGTAGTTTTACCACTACCTATTCCTCCTGTTAAACCTACAATCATTGTACTAAAATAAATTCTAATCGTTTTACATTAAGTTTTACATTCTTAACCCTATTAGGCTTTTCTGTAATTTTAGGAGTTAAATAAGTAACATTAGGCTTAAGTTCATTAAAATCACATTCAATCTTAAAACTGTTTGCAGAAATAGATTTGTAATTATTTAAACTTGTATAAAACACTACTGGAATTGTCTTAGGGTAAAGCTTGATTTTTGTAGATTTAGGTACATTTTTTATGATCACGGGCACATCAACGGTTCCTTCAGTAAACTTCTCTACATCTCCATTTAGTATGACTTCAGAATCTGAAAAACTTAAACCGTCATTAGCTTCAGGGAGGTTTAATTGAATTTTAGTTCTTATATTTTTATTAACGTCTTCTATAACTAAACGCTTTGTGTGTATTTCATAAATAGTATCAATCAACGCTTTTGGCCCAATCACTTTAATAGAATCTGGTTGTAATTTTAGTTTCTCTGTCAAATTAAATCCAGAAGAAAACGTAATCGTTTCATTCAATACAACAGGAATCTTTTTTATTAGATTAACATCGTATTTAAAAGCCAATGTATCTGGTGTAATATTACCTATTTTCACTTTAGCATCAAATTGAGAAATAACATTAGAAAGTCCCTGCTTCTCTATCCAAAAATAATGTGTTTTATTTTTTTGAAGATTAGAAAAATCGACATCTACAGATGGTGTTTTAAAATAATATGAGATTAATTTAAACCCGTATGTCGTCAATGTAATATCTATAACTTGACTAGAATCTTGTACAATGACTTTATCTTCAGGAAGGTTAATTGCGTTTACAGCAAACGTAATTGTTTTAGTATAATCAGTAGAAAGTTTAGTTAGTACGGAAAACAATAATGCTAAAGTTAAAAATGACAAAAAAACATTAAGTTTTTTCTTTTTAAAATACATACTTATATGTTCTTTAAAATTAGTCATCAGGCTTCTTTAAAAAATAAGTCAGGGAATTGCTCTTCAACGTCTCTTCTTGAAGTATTGAGTTTAAAAGTAGATTTTAAAAACCCATACCCATACCCAAAAAACTGAATTATTATTGCTAATAATGATAAGATTGCAACTGTCAATCGTTTTGTATTCACTATAGCTACTATAAAACTTAATGCAAAGTAAAGTATGTATAGATATATGGCGTACTTAAATTTAAAAATCAACAATACAACTGATAGGATTAGTCCTAAACAAAATATTGTAGGGAACCAATAAGTTAACTTGCGAGTTTCTGGGTGCCAAGAATTTAAAATAGGTCGTGTCAGTCCAAATTTATTTACTTGTTTATAAAACTTAGCCCAAGAAATACGGCGTTTATGGTATACGTGTGCTTCGGGTATTAATACTGTTTTAAAACCTAATTTATTTAATCTGATTGATAAATCTGGATCTTCACCTGGATGAATTCTTCCAAAACCTTTGGTGGCTTCAAATGCTTGTTTTGAAATACCCATATTAAAACTACGAGGTTGAAATTTATCAATACTTGATTTTTTTCCTCTTATACCTCCAGTAGTTATAAATGATGTCATTGAAAAATTAATTGCCTTTTGCAAATCTGTAAACGATTCATGTGCAGCATCAGGGCCTCCAAAACAGTCTACATAGTTATTATTCAAACTTTTTAAAACAATATTTAGGTAATCTTCTGGGAGAATACAATCTGAATCTAATATAATAAAATAGCTCCCTTTTGCAATTTTCATCCCATAATTTCTAGAGCTTCCAGGTCCTGAATTTGATTTAAAATAATAAGATATGTTTAATACACTTGTAAATGTTTCTATAATATCCTTAGAAGGAATTTTTGATCCGTCTTCAACAATCACAATTTCAAAAGATAAATCGCCTTTTAATTTAGAAAAACTCTCTAACAGTTCTTTAATTTCATCTGGCCTATTATAAACAGGGACTATAAAAGAAATATCTTTAGCTTTCATATTCATACATTACAAATATACTTAAACCTATTTGGTTTTATATTTTAATTAAATAGCATAAAAAAAGTGTGTCTCTATGAAACACACTTTTTTATTAAAGATTTTAAATCTATTCTTCAATAAACTTATCCATCACAGCATCACTTACTCCCATATTAGAGAATCCACCATCATTGAATAAGTTTTGCATAGTCACACGCTTTGTTAAATCACTAAATAGTGTTACTGTATAATTAGCGCAATCTAATGCTGTTGCATTTCCTAAAGGCGACATTTTTTCAGCATAAGAAATGAATCCATCAAACCCTTTCACTCCTTGACCGGCTGTGGTTGGAGTTGGTGACTGTGAAATAGTATTTACACGTACACTTTTATCTTTTCCAAAAAAGTAACCAAAACTACGTGCTATGCTTTCTAGATATGCTTTATTATCAGCCATATCATTATAATCCGGAAATACGCGTTGTGCTGCCATATAAGTTAGTGCTACAATACTTCCCCATTCATTCATTGCATCATTTTTATATAATATACTCATGACCTTATGAAACGA
>CAZECB010000259.1:0-3760 GCA_964510745.1 uncultured Flavobacteriaceae bacterium
TTTTTGTACATAATGTTTAAAATTATGTAGCCTTTATTCAGGACGGGTCAGAATAGCTTACAACATAGTAATATAATAAGTTAGTGTGGTTAATAAACAAAAAAGCGACCTGTTTTTGGTCGCTTTTTATAATTATATTATTCCCTTGATATTATTTAATAAATAATCCTTTGCTTATTAATTCAGCAGGAATAGCAAATCCTAATCCTTCGATACCAATACCAGATAATTTAGCATTTATAACTCCAATTAACTCTCCTTGTTTGTTAATCATCGGTCCACCACTATTTCCCCCATTAATACCAGCATCAGTTTGAATTAACTTAACACCTTCGTTTTCTCTATCCCCAGAAATAATACCTTTATTTAAAGTTTGACCTAATTCAACTGTAGTAGGAGTGCCAATAATAAAAATATCGTCACCAGTTTTATAATTTTTTTTAGCAGGTAAAGTAAAATGACTTGCAAAAGTTGCATCAACTTTTAATAATGCTAAATCTAAGTTCTCACTCTGTCTTATTAATTGAGCTTTATATTCCTTATTGTCTTTTGTAACAACAGTAATATCTTCCTTAGAATTAGCTACAACATGAAAGTTCGTTATTATGTAACCATCTGTGCTTACTTTAAAGCCACTTCCATGCCCTTCGCCTACCTTGACAGTAACTGTTCCATTTAAAGCAGAATCTACATCATTAATTGAATTGCTTTTTAAAAGCGTGATGTAGGGTAATGTTTTTTGTTTTGCAACATTATCTTTACTTAAATGTTCTTTAACTTTTTCGTTGTCAATGAATTTTAAAAAGGATGAAGCAATAGCATCTTCAACCGCTAATAGATAAGTAGTTTTTTTATTATAATCTATAGAGAACTCTCCAGACTTAGCTTTGTAATCTTTAGTATAGATTGTTTGTCCATACACATCTTGAAAATCCCATGAAACATTTACTTCTGCCTGTAAAAAACTCATATAACGTTTTGCTGCTCTTTGATAGACATATTGAATATCTAACTTGCTAATTTTAGCACTTAAATAAGCTGAATTTGTTTTGTTCTTAAAAATTGTATTAGTAGAATCTGTATACTTGTACTTTAATAGTATGGTGTTTAATGACGACGTAAATATAGAGTTGTCAAATTCAATTTTTTCTATATTAGAATTGACATCTTTAAATTTTTTCTTCTTATTTTTTTTAAGAGAACGGTGTTTTATTTTTCTGATTTTTAAAGCCTTTTCATCAAGATTAAACTCTGTGTTTTTCACAAAAAGATATTTTTGATCTTTGGTTTTAGTTGTAATAGGAATTAATTTTTCTTTAATTGAAACATCTTTTTTATAGTCATAACTTTTAGGGCCATAATCCATAAAAGGAGGATAAAATAAAACTCCAAAAGGAACCCATGATAAGATATGTAATGGTGATTTTTGATTTTGATAGTGAATTAAGTATTGATCTTTATATCCTTCGGTTTTAATTTTTAATTGCTTAACCTTGCCGTCTCTAGCTAATTTAGATTTTACGCTTCTTCCAGAACCTTGCTTTACGCCATCTACATAAACTATAGATTTAGCCTTTTTGGTTTGCACATTAACATTTTTTTGAACTTTGCCATTAAGTATTGATGCACAACTACTCATCATTACCACAATGGACATTAGGAATAAGATTTTTTTCATTTATTTAGGTCTTAAATTTGTAGCAATGTTAATAAAAAGATCTGTCTTTAGGTGGTTTTTTATAAAAAAAATGAATTTACTAGGTTTAAATATCGATTTAATTAGCTAATTGTCGTAATTATACCCAAACTGAAACTCAAAGCTATTTTGTAAATTGTTTATTATTTCGATTGAATGAATTTCTAAGTATAAATTTTGTCAGAATTCAGTTCGGTAATTTTTAGGAGCTATTTTTCATAACGGTTAGTATATGAAAAGTAGGTCAATTGATAAGCACTTATTTTCGAATTTATACTTAGCCATATTTTTCATTTTATTTTTATCTTTTACTAAAATACATATTAAAAATATGGCGGACTTTACTAAGAAACACAAACCTTTGATTTAGCATTTTTTGCCCTGTATTTTATATGCATTGTTAGCATTTCGTTATTCTTTTTTACTCATTCCAATCTCCGAATTCATGAACTTTCCATTCACTTGAACTTAATGAATTTTCATACTGAAGGGATTCCTCACAATCGTCTTCAACTATTGTCTAATTGTTATACCAAATATCGTTAGCAGAGTGACAACAAACTCTATTTGTTAATTCATTATTATCGGAAAAGACAATAATGATATTCTCAATTCTAATGAATTATGTGATCCCCAATTTAAAGTTAGAGTTCAATTACATTTTTCAATTTTTGAGTGCTATTTCATTAAAATCTTACTGTTTATCCTTATAGGTTGTAGGAACAGGACCAACGATTTCCCCCTTTTCATAGCGTCCATTTTTATCTAATACTATAAAACCTTGCAATTCAAAAGTAGCGACATCCGCATCAGGAAGAATAGCACCTTTATAATATACATGCTTCTCGTCTTTCGCGTACGCATTATGAACTAATTGGAATGTTTCTGACCTAACGTCTTGCATCAACATTCCGTCATAATATACCTTGCTAGCAATAGTAAGATAATAATTGTTCAGATAGGTTATTTTCTCCATGCTCAAATAAGGCACTGCTATAGGACTGTTCCTATTTGGTGTAAAGAACGGAAGCCAATAGATATAGGTTTTGTCCATTCCATGCTTGGTATTCTGAAATATACGGAACGAAGCTTGGTCACAATCCAAGAGGGCAAATGTTTGGTTTACTCTAGCAAATACCTGTGAACTATCCTTGACAAAATAGTCATTCAGTATTTCAAAACTTTCGTATGCAGCGTTTACTTTTGTACCCTTGTAAAAGTGGTTCGAACGATCTTTAGCCCATTCGTAACTAATACCTGAAAAAATTTCTGGGTCGGCATCTTCAACGATTTTTGCCCTTACCTTTTCACTTCCCTTCTTATATGTTCTTTCAAAATAATACACATGCGTTTTGTCAAAGCCGATATAAGCGGTATACGCATCTGACTTTATATAAAATGAAGGAACATCTATGCTTGGATTTTCAACACGGTATGCATTGTAATAAATACTTTTCTTATCACGTCCAAAGAGCTGATTAAGCACCTCAAAACTTTCGACATCAACATTCATGTTCTTTTTACCCAAATTAAACCAATTGCCACTGCTACTATAAATAACATCATCTTTAGATGGAGAATAATAATGATTGTTAGAAAGTGTTTTATCCACAGGTTCTCCCAAAGGACTGCAACCGGTTAGTAGCCAGTAAAGGGGCGCAAAAGCTATTTTTATAAAGTTTTTAAATATGGATTTGCTCATAGGATTAATTTAGGTATCATGAAAAATGAGTTGTACTCTTTCTTTAAGGATACGTTTAGTCTTTTTTACGTACCATAATTACAATTCTATTAATTTAGATTTGTTGCGTAAAAATCTTGAGTACAGGTCATTGTGTTTTAATGAATGCTAACGGTCTTGTATATGAAAAATAGCGCTGAAAATAAACAGTTGCTATTCAGATGAAACACAAGTCAAATTTTTAAATTTGACGGCTTCCTAAAAATGTCCGAACCTTTGTGTTAGCAACGACTTGCGCTATTTTTTATATACGTTGTTAGCAAAAGTATTTATTCGACATCTTCATTACTTATAGTATATTCATAATTATAAACGTCTTCCGA
>CAZECB010000260.1:0-3750 GCA_964510745.1 uncultured Flavobacteriaceae bacterium
CTCTTACAAATCCCCATTAAATAAAAAAAAACTTGCACATAATAGCAAACAGGACCAGTAGGTAAATCTAGATAAAAAAATACTCAACCATTTAGTCACTGAGTATAAGGCTGAACCTTATGGGAAACCTTGGCGAAGCCATTTCTTTAGATACAATATATATATTATAAACAAGACTAGACTGTATCTTGGGGAGTAATCCGTACGTATCAAAAACGGTTAACCCATTCATGTATGGCTCAGATGGTCCTATCTACCAAAGGACATTCAGAGTTAGTGAAGCAACTGAAAACCACTGTTCCTGGACTTAAATGGGCTCACTTAAATGTCAACGGCTTGTTCTACAAACTGGAGGAAGTGAGACTGCTTTTAAAAGAGACTAAATTTGATCTACTCGTAATTACTGAGACACATTTGAATGAAGATCATGATGATGATGACCTTGAAATTGACAATTACCTTTTCTTTCGCAACGACCGAAAAGGAAACCGTTGGGGAGGCGTCCTTGTTTACTACCAGAGCTGTCTTGAGATTGACGAGATTGAAACTGAGACTGATATTGAATCTATATGGTTGGAAGGAACAGTTAATTCCCAAAAATATCTTGTTGGATGCATATACCGACCTCCAAAGATGAAGAAATTTCTTCAAAGTATGAACCGAATTCTTGAGCGCTTCACTCATCGGGCTAATATTTTCCTTCTGGGAGACTTCAATATAGACTTATCAGAAGATGATAAAACACTGACTAAGGACTTTCAACAAGTTCTTGCAGGACACTCTTTGACAAATGTGATAACGAAATACACTAGAATCACTGCTACGTCAAAAACACTCATTGATCTAGCCATCACTTCTACCCCAGATAAAGTAATCAAGAACGGGACGTATGCCATGGGGCTATCTGACCATGACTTGATATACATCATTGTTAACTTGCGTCGAAAAAAAACACCACCTAAAGTTATTCCCGTACGTAATTACAAGAACATTGATACTGTTAAACTTAACAAAGATCTTGAAACCTGTCCATGGCACATAATATCTGTATTTAATGATGTTGATGATTCACTATGGTGCTGGGAACATCTTTTCAAAGATGTTTTGTCTTCACATGTAACCACAAGAAAAGTAAAAGTTCGAAGTGATAACCAACCTTGGATGAACGGAGAAGTACGAAAAGCAATCAACAACAGGTATAAGCTTCTTATCAAAGCCAGATCAACACCACGAAACTCGAAGGAATGGAAGGATTACAAGAAGGCAAAGAATAGCTGCACCAACATCATCAGAGCCACCAAAGCAAATTACTGGAAAAACAAGTTTGTTTCATGTGACTCCACTAAATCATTCTGGTCACTAGTCAAAAAGTTCAAAGGAAAGTCCAATAACCAGCATATCGGTCCACTAAAGAACGGAAAAGAAACTGTAACTGATGAGATCGAAAAAGCAAAAACTATGAACAACTTCTTTGCCGGAATAGGCAAGAAGCTTGCAACTCCTCCAGAAACTGACGCAAATGGGAGTTTGAATCCTTACATTTATCGTGTAACCCCAACTATAAATACAATCCAATTTTCAAAGGAACTACTATCAACATCGTTCAAAGCTGCTGTTAGAGTCGGCAAAGCTTGTGGCCCTGACAACATAACTGCTAAGGACTTATCTCTCAACCCTGAAATCTCAATCACTGGCTTGCAAAACGTTGTTGGGTGTAGTATATCATCCGGATCCTTCCCATCTGCATGGAAAATGTCCAAAGTTACTGCTATATTTAAGAAGGGTTCTAAATCTGACTGCTCAAACTACAGACCGATTTCGTTGTTATCTATACCTAGCAAAATTGTCGAACATCTTGTATGCTCCCAACTAACTCAACACCTTAGAGAGCATAATCTTGAGTCAGAACATCAATGGGGCTTTCGACCGCAACGTTCCACGGAAGATATTCTCCTATACATGACAGAGAAATGGAGAAAGGGTATTGACTCAGGACAGATAATTGGTACACTTTTCATCGACTTTAGAAAGGCATTCGATAGTGTCTCTCATCCAATCCTGTTAAAGAAGATGAGTGCGTCTGGTGTGTCTGGAGACTTTCTATCCTACCTTGAAAGCTACCTATCAAACCGTAAACAATTTTCTGTTGTTAATGGAGTTCATTCTACTAGTACAGAAGTAGAGTTCGGAGTGCCCCAAGGATCGCTCATCGGCCCGCCTAGCTTTTCCTTGAATGTCAATGATATGAGTGAAAGTATTGATTGTGACCTGGACCAATTAGCCGATGACTCGACTGCGTATACAACTGGTTCGAATACTGATATTGTTCTCACTGATCTACAAAAAAGCGCGCATCAACTGGAATGCTATGCCAAGAAAAATTCACTTACCATTCATCCAGACAAGTGTAAAGTTCTGATTCTGTCGAAAAATCGTTTCATTGGTCCGTTGATGAACCTTGAGATTTGTGGTAAAAGTATTGATGTTGTAAGTTTTACCAAATGTCTTGGCATAACTATCGACAATGACTTGAAATGGGATACCCATGTACGAAAAATTACCAAGAGCTTTAGCTTGAAAGTCAAGAAATTGCTCCAAATGCGAGAAATGCCAAAGTCGACACTATCATCCATCTACTTTCAAGGTATATTGCCATCTGTATTATATGGAATCCTTATTTGGGGAAATTGTTCTACCACCTTGTTGTCTAGTATTGAGAAAGTCCATATCAGAGCTGCTCGATTTATCCATCGTATTAAAAAATCTATTCCAGATTCAAATGTTTTGGCCTTTGTCAAATGGAAAGAGATCATTTATTACCACAAGAAAAGTATTGCGTGCAAAGTGTACAAAATCTACAATGGGCTTTGCTCACCCTTGCTGTCTGGTTTAATTTCTAAGACTGCAGGGCGCACAAACAGAAATTTGTACAAGATTGACCAACCACCTTTCAAATACGTTGATCATAAGCGCTCTTTCAACTATAGAGCAGCCATCGTTTGGAACAATATTCCTAACTCCATACGAGAGAAAGATTCCTACAACTCCTTTAAAAACGCATTGAAAAAATCAGACTGTCTCGATAAAATCAATTTTAACATTACTGGTCGAGCGTTATATTACAACGATTATGTTTACTGAGAAAATTTTCATTTATTTAATCAATTAATTTTTAACCCAGTGTGCTTCATTTTCCCTAGCTAATTTCAATTTCTGGCACAGTGCCATCGCTACATTCCAGTCTTAATTCTAAATGTTCCTGATTCTGCTATGGTTACACACACTATGGTTTCTTCCCCGATTTTATTTTCTTGACTCTTTTTTTAATTTATATATATTAAAATTTATATTTAATTATATGTATATACATTAGATAGAATAGATAGTTTTAATATATATTTTTATATATAAATATTTTTGGAAATTTTAACCAGTGTGCTCCTAACTTTACCTTAAATTTTGTTGCAATTTGATTTAATTTCTTTACACGTCTGCTAATTTTGTATTACCTCTGAGATTCTTCAAATTCATGTCAATTTCGTTTGTTTTCAAATCTTTTTACTTTTTCGTTTTTAATCCGTAGGTCCACATCAGTGCTTGTCACTGCCAATATATATAGAATTGTATATATTATATTATAATTTTGTATATAGCCCATGACCTGCTTTACCAAATAAATTAATAATAATAATAATAATAATAATAATAAGTTTTTCTTTAATCATACACCAATTATAAAAAGCACGAGCG
>CAZECB010000261.1:0-3743 GCA_964510745.1 uncultured Flavobacteriaceae bacterium
TTTATACCTTTGTTGCTGTAGATGAAAGTGGGCGACCAGTAAAAGTGCCTGAATTACAACCTGAAACTGAAGAAGAAATCACTCGATTTGATGGAGCTTTACGCCGTAAACAACTAAGTTTAGTACTTGCAGGAAAAATGAAGCCTAATGATGCAACAGAGTTGAAAGCTTTATTTTTTAACGATTAATAATCATTATCTTTTATCAATCCAATGTGCCGGGTTTTGAGTTTTTCCATCTTTATAAATTAAAAAACTCAATACCGCTTCTCCTGAGGCACGATTGGTTAGTACCTCTCCAATATCTTGACTTGTAGTAACCTTATCTCCTTTTTTAATATAAATTTTGGATAGGTTTTTATAAACTGTATAAAAATTTCCATGTTTGATCAACACTGTATTATTTCCGTTTTTAGGGACAATTATACTCTGTACAGTGCCATTAAAAATAGCTCGTACTTTTTCATTTTTATTAGTGACAATTCTAATCCCATTACTTTCAATAGGAATGCTCTTATTTATTGGTGATGGTTGTGTGCCGTAACGTACTTTAACTACACCTCGTTTTACCGGCCATGGTAATTTGCCTTTATTAGAAATAAAGCTATTTGACAGCTCGCGTTCTCGCGGGGTCAATGCAAATGTTTTTGCTTTTGAGGATTTTCCAGCATTTTTATTAGAAGTTGCCATAGCGCTTCTAATAATTTTTTCTATTTCTCTATCTAATTTAGCACGTTCTCGTTGCTTTGTTTTAAGTCGAGAATTATAAGTTTTTAAATCTTTACTAATAGTAGCTATTAGCTTTTTTTGCTGTTTTAAATCAGCACTTAATTCTTTTTTAGCTAAACGATTTTCATCAATGAGTGTTTGTTTATTTTTTCGTTGCTTTACCAATGTTGTATTTAATTCTTGAAGTGCTGAAGTTTCTTTTTTTATAAGTTCACCTTGTTGTTTCTGGTAATTTGCGTATTGTTTTATATACTGTAATCGTTTATATGCTTGCTGAAAATTTGAAGACGATAACAAAAACATGACTTTACTCTGATCCGATTTACTCTTATATGATTTTACAATCATTTTTGCATAATCTTCTTTAAGTAATTTTAACTTATCCCTTAAATTAGAAATCGTTTTAATGTTCGTATTAATTTCTCGTGTTAGTAAATTAGCTTGCTGATTGGTAACATTTATTAGGTTCTGAAGTATAGTGACTTTATAATTAATGTTTTCAACTCTAGCTACTACTGATTTTTGTTCTTTTCTACCTTGGGAGAGTAATGATGAAAACTGACGAATTTCTCGTTGAATACTTTGGCGCTTTGCTTCAAGCTCCTTTTGTTTTTTACTGCTTTGTGCTTGTGAAGTTAAACTAAAACAAGTAGCAAAAACAATTAATGCTAGCTTATATGTAAGCCATTGTTTTATCATTTAATAACAATTTCTTCAAATCCTGAAGGAATTTTAAATGGAAAGCGCAACGTCTCGTTTAAAGTAATTGACTTTAATTGCATTTGTATAGTTACTCTTTCCTTATCTTCAGTTGCATCAATTTTAATGTCTTTTGGAAACTGTTGTTTATCAATTTCTTGGTACGATTTATAATCAACTTCTAACAATCGTTTTTCTAAAGGTTGTGCCACTTGAACTGCGGTTACTTTAAAGTGATTTGGGTCAAATAGCATTAATAAATCAAATAAATCACGTTGCTTTTTAGGTTTCAATAAATAAGCATTATTTGCTACTGAAGACACATATTTATCATCATTTAAATTATAAATAGCTTCACCTAATAACAAGTTTTGAAGTTTAGTAAAATCTAATTCTGTACCCAATAAATTACTAATTAATGAGAAATCACCATCAAAATATTCATTTGGAAATCTTTTATAAAACTGAACTTTCTCTGGAGTAATTTTTGCTCTTGCGACAGTAGCCCCTAACACAGCTGCATTTAACCAGATAATTTTATCCTTTTCCAATTTTAATCCAACCGTATATCCAACTTCTTGCTCTTTATTTTTGTAATCTATTCTAACTCTAGACTGAAGTGTTTTAAAGTTAGCCTCTACATCTTGATGTAATTTAATAACTTGTTTTGCAGAAATTTTATTATTCAATTCTCCAGAAGTCACCGCATTACTAGCAGGCTTACATGCTGTAACTAATAGAAGTAATACAATACAACTTACTTTAAATAATTTTATCATTGTTGTTGTTTCAATAACTGTTCTGCCTTTTTATCAAACGCTTGAGACTTCGTTATATTATTAGTGTTTTTATAAGCAACGCTTAACTGTTTATAAAAATCGACTTCCATAGTCACATCGTCAATAATGTAATCTACACCTATTTCTAAAATATCAATAGCATCTTTATGACGATTTAAATTGTTAAATGCTACACCATTTAGTAAATATAGTATAGGTTGTGATGGGTAACTCTCTAAAGTTTCTTGAGATAATGTTACTGTTTTATCATACTGTCCCAAATCTATTTGTAATAACAATATATTTTTGATCACATTAAAATTAGAATCTCCTTTTTTATAAGCTAATTCATAATTTTTAAGTGCATTAATTTTATCTCCTTTTTGTTGATAATATTGCCCTAACTTTGTATTAGATTTTCCAGATTCATCATTTACAACAACAGTAGTCACTTCAAGTAAATCGTTTTCATATTCAGGGTTTTGTTTTACAAATTTCACAAAATCATTAAGCACTTTTGCTTTTGCATCAGGCATAACACTTGTGCTTTTAATTATTATTTTCATTGAATTAATAGCTTCATTTGACTTACCATCATCTAAATAAAATTTATATAACGCTAAATGTACCAAATGTGATTCTGGTTTTTTGTCAAGTAAATTCCTTGCCGTTTGGTATGCTTTAGCTTTTTTACCTTGTTCACTATACCTATAGATCAAGTTCAAATAATTAGACTCATTACTAGGATTGTTTTGAATACGTGTCTCTAAATTTTTAATTCGGTCATCATCTTTTCCTGTAGCATTATAAATATCATTTCGCATAACATCTCTAGTTTTCGAGGCTCCTAAGTTTTTATCAAGCTCATCTAGTAATTTTAATGCATCTTTATATTTTTTATTTCGAAGATAAAGTGATGCTAAATCTTCTTTGTAATCAGGATGAAACCTTACTAGTTGTTTTACTGTTTTTAATGCATTATCATAATCATTTAACTGAAAATATACATTGTACAAGGCGTCTAAATACCATTCATTATCTGGAGCTTTGCTAATCGCTTTTTTTAAATTTTTTTCAGCTGCTCCAAAGTTTTTGAGTGCGATATAATTTTTTCCAAGCTCATAATATACTACGGATTCAGATTTATTGATTTCTAAACATTTTAAAAATGCTGTATTAGAACGTTCATAATTCTCTATTCCACGTTGTTTTAAAGCTTCAAAAAACTGTTCTTGATATTCATCTATAATATTTCCTAAATCATCGTCAGGAGCTTTAACTGGAATTCTAGGCTTAACTGGTGCTTGCCCATAATGTAATTGAGGGATTAAGCACAATCCTAAAATAAAAAGTAATACATATATGTTTTTATTCATAATCTTTTGAAAGTTCTCTAAATTACTGATTTTAATATCGAAAACTACCTTCTCTTAAACTATTTTTAACTTAATGCAAGAGGATCATCTATACAGAAGTTTTTATTTTACACCTGTACTTCCAAATCCTCCTTCACCTCTGGTTGTTTCAGAAAGTTTAT
>CAZECB010000262.1:0-3743 GCA_964510745.1 uncultured Flavobacteriaceae bacterium
ATCCATTCAAAAAGCCATTAATAAAAAGCTCAATTCAAAGAAAGTAGCTTTTAAGAATGAATCTATAAATTCTGTTGGTATTATTCTTAGTTTAGATGAATATCATGATAATGAGACTTTTAAAACGCTTCTAAAAGAGATTGGCGTAAATCAAAATAGTATTAAAATTATAACTTTTATTTCTGATGAAAAGGAATCTGATGTAAATTCTTGGGATTCTTGTTTTATTCAAAAAGATATTGGTTGGAAAGCGAAAATTAATAATGCAGAGTTACAACGATTTGTAGATACAAAATTTGATTTATTAATAAGTTATTATAATGATGATAATCTGTGTTTAAATTTAGTAACTGCAATCTCTAAATCTAACTTTAAAGTAGGAATTTCTAATTATGATTCAAGACTTAATGATTTAATCATTAGCGTAAAGTCAAAAGAAATTAAAGTTTTTAAAACAGAATTTATAAAATATTTAAAAATACTTAATAAAATATAAAATGAACGCATTAGTTGGAACAGGAGTAGCATTAGTAACTCCATTTACTGAAGATTATTTAGTAGACCATTTAGCATTAAAAAGCATTGTTAATTATAATATTGATAATGGTACAGATTATCTAGTTGTGTTGGGCACAACAGCAGAAAGTGTAACACTTTCAAAACAAGAAAAGCAAGACGTTATTAATACTATTATTAGTGCAAATGCTAAACGCTTACCTCTAGTATTAGGTATAGGGAGTAATAATACTTCAGAGCTTGTAGAAGCTCTAAAAACTACAGATTTATCAGAATTTGATGCTGTTTTATCTGTATCTCCATATTATAATAAACCTACTCAAGAAGGCATTTACCAACATTTTAAAGCTGCATCTCAAGTATCTCCAAAACCAATTATAATTTATAATGTACCTGGTCGTACATCTAGCAATATAGCACCAGAAACAGCCATACGTTTAGCAAAAGAATTTGATAATATAGTAGCAATTAAAGAAGCCGCAGGAGATATAGTTCAAGCAATGGAACTTATAAAGAATAAACCAGAAGGGTTTCATGTAATTTCAGGAGATGACATGATAGCGTTACCAATGGTTTTAGCTGGTGGCTCAGGAGTTATTTCTGTTATAGCTCAAGGATTACCAAAAGAATTTTCAAAAATGATTAATTCAGGATTAAAAGGTAAAGTTACCGAAGCTTATCAACTTCAATATCAATTCATGAAAATTATTGATTTTATTTTTGAAGAAGGAAATCCAGCAGGAATTAAAGCTGTATTTGAAAACTTAAAGATTTGTAGAGATACTGTAAGATTGCCATTAATGAGTGCCTCTCCAGAATTAAAAAATAAAATAAAGCAAGAATTAGGAACGTTTAAAAGTTAAATATTACTTAAACGCAATAATAGCAGTGAATCTAATTTTAAATTAGCTTGTAATAATAGTTTTTTTAAATACATTATAAATACTTATTTTTGCAATCTGTTAAAAATTATGAAGAAGCTAGTTTACATATTATTAATGCTAATTACCTTTAGTTCATGTTCTGAATATCAAAAGGCATTAAAATCAGAAGATATTGCTGTGCAATATAATTTAGGAGCTGAACTTTTTGAAGCAGGTAAATTTGAAAAAGCAAACAATTTGTTTCAACAAATATTACCTAAGTATAGAGGGAAACCTCAGGCAGAACGGTTACTTTATTTACATACTAAAGGCTTATATGGCGCTAAAGATTATCCAGCTACAAGTAATCAAGCGAGACGTTTTATAGATACTTACCCTCAAAGTGAAAAAGTATCTGAACTTGCATTTTTATCAGCAAAAGGATATTATTTTGAATCTCCTGTATATTCAAAAGAGCAAGAACCAACTACAATTGCTGTACAAAAATTGCAAGAATTTATTAATCAATACCCAGATTCTGAATACACAACTGAAGCCAACAAGCTTGTTCAAGAATTAGATTTTAAATTAGAGAAAAAAGCATTTAATATTGCTAAGCAATATAATTTTACTGCTAGAGGTTCTGATGATTATACAGCTGCAATAACATCATTTAATAATTTTCTCCTAAACTACCCAGGGTCTATATTAAAAGAAGATGCTTTATTTATAAAATTAGATTCTGCTTTTAAATTAGCTATTAATAGTGTGGTTTGGAAAAAAGAAGAACGATTGAAAAGTGCTATTACTAGTTATAACACATTGAAAAAAGCATTTCCAGAGTCAAAATATATTGAGGATGCGGATAAGATGCATGAAGATTTAAACAAACAATTACAAGAATTTAATACAAAAAGTTAATAAAATAAAAGATGGATTTAAAGAAAGTTAATGCTCCAGTAAATACAGAGACTTATGATAGGAATGCTGTAGATGCGCCAACGGAAAATATTTATGAAGCAATTTCTGTAATATCTCGTAGAGCTGAACAAATTAATACAGAAATAAGAAAAGAACTTATCGATAAATTAGAAGAGTTCGCAACTTATAATGATAGTCTTGAAGAAATCTTTGAAAACAAAGAACAAATTGAAGTCTCTAAATTTTATGAAAAGCTTCCTAACCCTCATGCTTTAGCTGTTCAAGAATGGTTAAGTGATAAAATTTATTACAGAAATACAAAGGAACAAGGAGATACACAAGAATAAAAAAGTATGTCCATATTAAAAGGGAAAAACTTACTTTTAGGAGTTTCAGGTGGTATAGCTGCCTTTAAAACTGCACCTTTAGTACGGTTATTTATAAAAGCAGGCGCTAACGTAAAAGTTATAATGACACCTGCATCTAGAGATTTTGTTACACCATTAACCTTATCCACATTATCTAAAAATCCAGTATTGTCATCATTTACTAATGAGGATGATGAGAATGATACATGGAATAATCATGTAGATCTAGGTCTTTGGGCAGATTTCTTTTTGATTGCCCCGGCAACAGCTAATACAATGTCTAAAATGGCAACAGGTAATAGTGATAATTTTTTATTGGCGACTTACCTTTCTGCTAAATGTCCAGTTTATTTTGCACCAGCAATGGATTTGGATATGTATAAGCATCAATCTACAAAAGATTCTATCTCTACTTTAAAAGGATTTGGTAATGTAATGATACCAGCTACAAGTGGAGAGCTTGCTAGTGGTTTGGTAGGAGAAGGACGTATGGCAGAACCAGAAGACATTATTTCATTTATAGAAAATGATATCGTGAAAAAATTACCATTACATCAAAAAAAAATAATAATTACTGCAGGACCAACATATGAAGCTATAGATCCAGTACGTTTTATAGGGAATCATTCTAGCGGTAAAATGGGGTTTGAAATTGCTAAAGCAGCAGCTAATTTGGGAGCTGAGGTAGTTTTAATTTCTGGACCAACACATCAAACAGTAAATCATAGCTTAATAAATGTCATTCCTGTAGTTAGTGCACAAGAGATGTATGATGCAACGCATCAACATTTTAATACAGCAGATGTCGCTATATTATCTGCTGCAGTTGCAGATTATAAACCAAAATTTATTGAGAATCAAAAAATAAAAAAGAAGGATTCAACGTTAACCTTAGAGCTAGAGAAAACTAAAGATATTTTAGCCTCATTAGGAGAAATAAAACAAAATCAAATTTTAGTAGGCTTTGCTTTAGAAACTAATAATGAACTTGAAAATGCAATTATAAAACTAAAAAAGAAGAACTTAGATTTAATTGTTTTAAACTCGTTACAAGATAAAGGAGCTGGTTTTGGAG